>NZ_JBEUTW010000266.1:0-5929 GCF_040492675.1 Bacillus sp. AP50 | reverse complement strand
ACACTGAAGGAGACTTTTAAATTTTCGCAATATTAGTATTGTTAGAGATTATCATATATATTATTATAAATAATGTTATATTAGTAAATTTTGGTATTATTTTTTCCAGCTTGTAAACTATGATACTTGGAGGCGTTGTTGTGCGTAATAAATGGAAACTTGGACTAATGAGTACCCTTCTTGCCTGTACCACCTTTACATCTGTTGCATTCGCAGCAGAAAAACCAGTCGATCAATCCAAATGGGAGGAATGGTTAAACGGACATGCAAAAATATTAAATGAACCAACTTCCCAAACAAGTGAGGATTTATCATTTCTTAAAGAGGCCGTACAGGACAAGCGTATTGTTGTACTTGGTGAAAGTACGCATGGTGCAAAGGAAATCAATCAATCCAAAATACGTATGATTAAGTACTTACATGAGGAAATGGGATATGATGTGATTGCATTTGAAACAGGGCTTGGAGAAGCAGCAGCTGTTCAGCAAAATTTTGATAACTTAACCGCTACGGAAGCGATGAAACAATCTTTATACCCTGTATGGAAAACTGAGGAACTTGAACAATTATTTACCTATATGAAAGAACAAAAAGAAAAAGGGAAGCCACTCACATTAGCTGGTTTTGATATGAATTTGTTTTATAAATCTTCATTCCGCTCTTATGCAAAAGAATGGTTGCAAAAAGTAAATCCTGAAGTGGCGAGTGAATTTGATACAGCAGTGTCAGAGTTGATTGAACTGGATAGGTATTACAATAAAAATAAAACATATCCCTATGATCGATTTAAAATGGAAATACAGCCCGTAATTAACAAGTTTGAAAAGGTTAGAATGTTTATTCAGAATCATAAATCTGAATTGATTCAAGTTGCACCACATCCTACGTATGATGTGAATTTGTTTGAGAAATCAATCAGTATACGGATTGATGCGATTAAAACGCATCTAGATGCTGATATGAAAGTCAGAGGTGGCATCTCCTCACCTAACCTGACAGACTATTCTTTTTATATCCGAGATCAAAAAATGGCACAAAATTTCGCATGGCTCACTGAAATGCAATATAAAAATAAAAAAATTATTGTGTGGGGGCATAATTATCATATTCGAAAACAAAATTCAAAAATGATATTAGACTTTACGAAGGTGCAGCAATACAATTATATTGGCCCAAATATGATGGATTATCTTCCACAGCGTATCAAAGACCAAATGTACACAATCGGTGTATTTGCGTATAGTGGAAGCAGTTGGGATGATGTTAATGAAAATGTTATTCCTGTACATAATGAACATGAAGAACAAAGTGTTGAAAAAATCATCAGCACTGTAGGAAGTCCCCATGTTTTCGTTAACTTAAAAGGAGAAAGTAACCGACCAGAAACTTCATGGATGTTTACTCCTACTGCAGCAAGTTATTGGGGAAATAAATTAAAAGAAGAAATCATGATTCCGACAGAACAATATGATGGCATTCTATGGTTAGAAAAGACGACTCCTTCTGTACTGAAGTAAAAAATAAGAGCCTCCGATAAATTAATGGGGGCTCTTTTCTATTCATATTCTTTTATTCAATTACCGGATAATTTGTTAAACAACATCGACTCCTCACATCTCCCATTATTCAAATTCAGGTTCCTTCTTATCTTAACAGTCATTATGTATACTGAAACCATACATTATACCAGTGCCGTACGTCTCACATGATTCGAATTTAGGTTCATTTGTCATTAACTTCACTTCCTATTCCATCTTATTATTCCTACCTGCTCTTTCCTCATCATTGTATATAGATTCTTCTGTACAAGAGAAAAAAGAGGCATTCTACACAAGTATGATACCTGCTATAGAATGCCTCTTTTTTCACAAATTTATCGTTTTTCGACAGAAGACTCTTTCCTCAAAAATGTGAAGGTGTGAAACACCAATTTTAAGTGGGAGATGAATGTCGGTTGGCATAAGCCAACATGTTTGCTATCATCTACTTGTACAGATTGCTCTTCGAGAACTGAAGATATGAGGCTGGTTGCAGAAAAACGTTGCAACCGTAAAATCTTCAATGTTCTATCGCCCCATGCTTGCCGAAGTTGCGAAAGCCAAGCTAAAGTAGGGAGTGTGGTGCGTCAACGTAACAAGATACTTATGTTCTCACCGTAGGGACTACGGGTAGAGCCTGCTAAGATAACCGGTGGATACATCGGTGTTCGCAAGAATCTCCTACTTCCAAAAGTCCGTAAGGACGTTAAGTGGTGAGTAGTTCAATATAGCTATTTCACCGAGATTGCAAATTCTGATTTCGGTGCCCCAGCGAATACAATCGTTCCGTTCTTCGGCAGTTTCACCTTGTTATTGCCACTCACGATGGTAAAGTTGACGCAAACTCCCTTCTCATCATACACCGCAAATGAACCTTTTGACGGCAACGTCACGGTAATCATTTTCTCTGTTGCCGCTTGCGGGATTGTAAACCATTTCGCATGCCCATTTTCTCCCAACGTAACTTTGGATGATTGGCCTATATCAATCGGTTTTACATTAGATTCACTTACGTATAACAACCCAGCCATCTCCATATATTCATTTCCACCTTCTGTATAAAAGTTCGTTTCCGTCGTATCACGGCCATTCATCACGGGAATTTGGAGTTGGTGCGTTGCGGTATTCGGACCTGTAATTTTTCTACCATCCCAATAGCCTGCTGGGCCTTCCTTACGATTAATTTGTGTAGTAAGAAGTTTCGGTTGAACAAGATATTGAATAGAGCTAAATTTCTCGTTTACAAGATAGAATTTAACGCCTTCCCTCTTTGCCCATGCAGCAGCGGTTTTCTTCGATAGCACGTTGTCTTCTAGTTTCTCAGCTAAATAGTGGGTCATCACATTTTGCCCTAAACCTGGATACGATTTATATGCGCTCTCCTTCAAATAAGTTCTTCCATTCCTCTCGGTTACGAAATTGAGCTTAGAAGTACCCTTCTCATTAATAAAGCTTCCATCAGCAGTATATACATATTTTTCTTCTCTACTAGATGGTAAGGATAGTTCTCCGTTCTTCGTAATTTCAATTTTAAAATGAGTTTCGCTATTGCCATAAAATCCTGCTTTCTTTGCTACACCTTGAGGCATTTTGACTTTGACCGGCTTGCCAAAGGATTTATTTGGCTTGATGTCCTTAATAGTACCTTTTTCTTTAAGCGTGGCGAGCAGCAATTCAGTTGCCATTAGTTGATTTGTAGAGCTCCGTCCACCAGATGACAATACAGCCGCTGCTATTTTCTGTTCCGGAAGCACGACGAGTATAGCATGTTGCAATGCCGTATCACCGCCCTTGGCCAAAGCTTTAATCCCATATTCACTGAATGGGTATAGGTTCACACTATCCCAGCCAAGACCATAGTTAAAAATATTATCTCCAGTCCCCGGCCACATTCCTTTTTTATATTCCTCTTGCTCCATCGCCTTTACTACCTTATCAGAAAGGATACCTTTTCCCTGTCCCATAAATAATTGTGAGAATCGTACCATATCTTCTGCCGTAGAAGATATGCCTCCCGTACCAATTACATTCACTGATTCAATTGGAAGTTGTCCTTGATACGCCGGGAAATATAGTCCGGCCCGATTTTCGTCTCTCCATTTGTCCTGCGGCGTTTTCGTATGATTCATCTTTAAAGGTCCTGTAAAGCTTTGATGTAGAAATTCGGTAAAGCCCATACCACTAACTCTTTCCACCAAAATTTCGGCTAACGTAAAGCCATCGTTACAGTATACCGAGAAAGCACCAGGGTCCGCCTTCAAGTTCTGATTGGATAATTGCTGCAACAAGGCATCATGGGCATAGGTATCATTATCGTTAAATAAAAATGCATTACCTAACGTAGAACCTTGCAAGCCAGAGGAATGATTCAATAACATTCGCGGTGTAATACGCTTGTACCGACTGTCTTTCATCTTAAAATCAGGAATATATCGGGCAACGGGAGCATCCAAATCAACTTTTCCTTCGTCGACCAATTTCATTACAGCCGCTGTTGCATACATTTTACTGACTGAACCAATCCCATATAGAGTATCTTTGGTTAGCTGCTGTCTCCCTTCCACATCGTTCTTGCCAGTCTGACTCGACAAAATAAGTTTTCCATTATCAATTAGCGCATACTGCACGCTATTCGCTCCATGGGACTTTGTAAGTAGCTCCGCCTTTTCTGCTGCAATCTTCTTCAGTTCCTGACTAGCTAATTCTTCACCAGCTACAATTGTAGTCTCACTTTCAGAAAATGCTTTCGCTCCTGTTGGTAGAATCATAGTTACCGCTAATGCAGTGGCTAACACACCAGTTAGCTTATTTTTCATCACGGAATTACCTCCTTAGATAAGTGACCGTTTTCATCATTTGTTTGTTCCACTATGAAAATATGATAAATTTTATCCATTCTCCCCTTTGACCTACTTGCTAAATTCAGCAAGTAAAATATTTTTAAAAGGATCAGGACTATCAGCTTTAATACTGTTTAAATTGACGGCCAATGTATGCTTGCCTCCAAGTGTGCCCCCAGCAAAAGTTAAAAAGCCAGGAATGGTTCCTCCATGCCCCCATATCGATTCACCGTTTGAAAGCTTCATTTTAAAAATTCCAAGCCCGGAATCACCAAGTTCATCTACTCCTGTAGGGACTGTTGTAAGCATTTGCTTTAGTTGCTGTTCTTTTAGTAATTTCCCCCCAAGTAAGTAAGAAAAGAATTTGTTTAAATCATCAGCTGTTGAAATCATGTCACCGGCAGAGCTCCCCATACTTGGGTTATAATAAGTAACATCTTTTGGCTCACTTGCTCTGTCTAATTGGATATATCCACGGGCATGCTTGGTTCCTGGAATCACACTTGAATTCCCAGGTAAGAATGTATTCGATAATTCAAGTGGTTCAATAATACGTTTTTCAATCTCTTCCGCATAGCTGCTCCCAGTTATTTTTTCAATTAGGATCCCTAGTAATACGTATCCTGTATTTGAATACGACCAGCTCTTTCCTGGAGCAAAATCTGGAGGCATGGATATTCCCATCTTTACTAATTCTTCTGCAGTATAGGATCTTTTTGTATCCATCATATTAAAATCCTTTGACCTTGTGTAATTAGCGATACCACTTGTGTGATTCAATAATTGCCGGATAGTAATCTGTTTATCATCATATCCATTTCCTTGAATGACACCAGGCAACCATTTTTCAATAGAATCGTCTAAATTCAAGCGGCTTTCTCCTGCTAATTGAAGTACAACTGTTGCAGTGAACGTTTTTGTCACGCTGCCAATTCGAAAACGAAAATCTGTTTTCATTGGTTTCTTAGTATTTAGATCTGCTACCCCAGCTGCATGACTCCATGTTTTTCCACCCTCAAAAGATTTAACAAGTATCCCTGGATATCCAAGTTGCAATGTATCCCGCATTGCCTCTTTGACAGAATTACGATTCCTTTGACTGTTTTTTTGTAACGAATTAGATACATTTTGAATGGACTCTGCTTTTACAATTGAGGTTGGAGTTGTATATAGCAGGGAACCTCCAGTTATTAAAAGGGCTAAACCTGTAAATGTAATTTGACGGTGCTTTTTCATCAAAATATTCCTCTCCCCTATTTATATCGTATAGATGTTTTTTGCTGTTTTTCAACTAATCACACAGCTTACATCTTACCCAAAGACAAAAGAGCGCTATTGAATTTGTAATCATTCTTATGCCCATTATTTCACAAACAAATTTCTGACCTGAAAATGGCCTATCCTTTTTTACATGTATGTTAATCTTTGCAATGTCTCTTTTCTTCCATACAAGTCTTATTAATTGATTTGTTTTTTCATATAAATTTACAGTATTTGTTCCTCCTCTCACTCTTCTATACATTTTAATCATACACAATGAAAATCTCTTTT
>NZ_JBEUTW010000265.1:0-19252 GCF_040492675.1 Bacillus sp. AP50 | reverse complement strand
GGTTAGATGGATTTGGTATTTTTTACATCATTGGCGGAATCACGATTATCCTTGTATTTGCTATTTCATATTTACTAAAGAAACGGTTTCCAGACAAACAGTTTGATATTATATTTGCACTTAGTTTAATACTTCTTTGCTTAGCGTCCTTTCCCGTTACAATGATGGTTATTGGTGGGTGGGAAGGAATGGGATATGGATTTATTGGTTTCTTTGTCCTACTTGGTACACTTATCGGTATGATTGCACATCAACTTGTGAAAATTACGCGGAAAAGCTACGTATAAAACTGCAAAAAATGAAAAGGATATATAAAAATAAGAAAATTAGCTATTGTTTTAAAAAAGAATTTGTATTATGATAATCAACAAATTTATTTCGTTATAACGATGAAAAAGGACTAGTACATGTTCAACCTTTTTAGCAGAGAGAGAATCCATCAGGCTGAAAGATTCTTAAAAAGGCAATATGGAACCTGCCTTTGAGTTCTGCATATGCAGCGGGAATTTCCCGTTATCAAAAAGAGAGCATGCGCAATTTTTGTGCATGAATCAGGGTGGTAACGCCGGCAAAGCTCGGTCCCTATTTAGGGACGCGGGCTTTTTTGTATTTTCTAGAAGGAGGAAGACTGACTATGGCAAAAGAACAAGTGCAAGCCATTACGAAGATGGAAGAGGACTTTGCGCAGTGGTATACCGATATTGTAAAAAAAGCCGAACTTGTTGATTATTCAAGTGTAAAAGGGTGCATGATTTTACGTCCGTATGGCTATGCCTTATGGGAGAATATGCAGAAGGTGATAGATGAGAAGTTAAAAGGAACTGGCCATGAAAATGTATATATGCCAATGTTTATCCCAGAGAGTTTATTGCAAAAAGAGAAGGATCATGTTGAAGGATTTGCTCCTGAAGTAGCATGGGTTACGCATGGTGGAGATGAAAAGTTAGCGGAAAGACTTTGTGTACGTCCTACATCTGAAACTTTATTCTGTGAGCACTTTTCAAAAATTGTGCAATCCTATAATGATTTGCCAAAGTTATATAATCAGTGGTGTTCAGTAGTTCGTTGGGAGAAGACAACTAGGCCGTTCCTTCGTACGACTGAATTTTTATGGCAAGAGGGTCATACAATCCATGAAACGGCAGAAGAATCGCAGGCTGAAACATTAAATATTTTAAACTTATATGCTTCTTTCTGTGAGGATTATTTAGCAATACCAGTTATTAAAGGACAAAAAACAGAAAAAGAGAAGTTTGCTGGAGCAAAGGCAACTTATACAATTGAAAGTTTAATGCATGATGGAAAAGCACTTCAAACAGGAACCTCTCATAACTTTGGCACGAATTTCTCAGAAGCATTTGATATTAAGTTTTTAGATCGTAACGGTAAGTGGCAATATGTGCACCAAACATCTTGGGGTGTATCAACAAGAATGATAGGCGGGCTAATAATGGTTCATAGTGATAATAATGGACTTGTAATGCCACCAAAAGTCGCTCCAGTGCAAGTTGTTATTGTACCGATTGCTCAGCATAAAGAAGGAGTTTTAGCAAAAGCAATAGAGTTACAAGCACATATTCAAAAGGTTGCACGAGTAAAAATAGATGCTAGTAATAAAACACCAGGCTGGAAATTTAATGAGTATGAAATGAAGGGGATTCCAATTCGATTAGAAGTTGGCCCTAAAGATATTGAAAAGAATCAAGTTGTACTTGTAAGAAGAGATACGAAGGAAAAAGAGTTTGTACCAATGGATCAATTAGAAGAACGTATTCCAGCATTACTTGAAGAAATTCATATTGCTTTATTTAATAAAGCAAAAGCATTTCGCGATGAGAATACGTATGTTGCGACAAATTTCGAAGAGATGAAAAAAATAGCTGACGAAAAGCAAGGCTTTATTAAGGCAATGTGGTGCGGGGAATTAGCTTGTGAAGAAAAACTAAAAGAAGAAGTTGGAGTATCTTCACGTTGTATGCCTTTTGAGCAAGAGCATTTAGCTGAAGAATGCATTTGTTGTGGTAAAGAAGCTAAACAAATGGTGTATTGGGGAAAAGCGTATTAATACTTTTTCTGATAGGTGATAAAAAGGACTTTGGGTTGCATAATAAAATATAATCCAAAGTCCTTTTTAGTTTTATACTGTATTTCATGTATTCTTTTGATGGAAGGATGTTGCTCTTATTTTACGTTTTTACGACGAATAAACAGTAACATACCAATTAGGAATGTTGAAAGACCCATTAAAATAGATATAGGGTAATGCGTTGCAGTATTAGGTAATTTATCACCTTGTTTTTTTGTATTATCTTTTACATTATCCCCTTGAGAACTGCTATCGCCTTTAACACGATTGCCTTGAGAGCCATTACCACCTTGAGAACTGCTATCGCCTTTAACACGATTGCCACCTTGAGAGCCATTACCGCCGTGTGAGCCACTGCCACCAGAACCATCGCCACCAGAACGGTTACCACCAGAACCGTTACCGCCAGAACCGCTGCCACCAGAGCCGTTGCTACCAGAACGGTTACCACCAGAACCGTTACCGCCAGAACCACTGCCGCCGGAACCACTGCCGCTAGAACCGTTGCCACCAGAACCGTTATCGCCGGAACCATTGCCGCCAGAGCCACTGCCATCAGAACCGTTACCGCCGGAACCGTTGCCGCCATCGCCACCAGAACCGTTACCGCCGGAACCGTTGCCGCCATCGCCACCAGAACCGTTTTCACCAGAGCCGCTGCCACCGGAACCACTATCGTCCTGAGAACCGTTATTTCCTGGAGGTTTATTATTATCCTTTGAGTTTCCTTCTGCAAAATGATCGCTATTTTGTACAATAGCGTTTGTTAATAGTTGGAAGTTTTCAGTTGCAGCATTACCGATATTTAAACCGCTAAAAAAAGATAGAGAGAGTGTTGATGCTAAAATGAAGATTTTCGTCATGGTTTTCCTCCTAAGAAATGAATGTTCCATCTAAAATACATCCCTTTGTAATATTTCTTAGGAAAAAGAGTTTTATGCAAAAAAAACTATATATAGAAAAAGGTGGTATATTTGTCAAAGCAGAAAAGAGTTAATGTAGATTTCCTACAAATAATAGAGGTGGAGAATTTACATTCATAACGGTAGAGGAAGTGGCAGTAGATGAAAGAGTATATAGCGTTTGATATTGGCGGTACGCAAATTAAGTATGGCATTATTTCAGAAGCAGGGAGAGTATTAAAGCGTAAAACAGTTGCAACAGAAATTCACTTAGGCGGAGAACAAATTATTCAAAAACTCATTCTTTTATCAAAAAAATTAATGAATGAACATACTATTGCCGGAATTGGTATTAGCACTGCGGGAATTGTTGATATTAATAAGGGAATTGTGACGGGAGGCGCGGATCATATTCCGGGATATAGTACTATTCCTATTATTGATAGATTGCAAGAGATATTAAAAGTTCCAGTATCGATTGACAATGATGTGAATTGTGCAGCGTTTGGAGAAAAGTGGAATGGTAGTGTAAGAGAGAAAGAGAACTTTATTATGCTCACCATTGGAACAGGAGTTGGGGGAGCAATTTTTATAGATGGAGAATTGTACCGAGGACATTCATTTAGTGCTGGTGAATGGGGGAATATGCTAATAGAAGGAAAAACGTTTGAAGAGGTTGCTTCGATTTCAGGATTAATTCGGCTTGTAAGAAAATATAAAGGCAAAGGCGAGTGGAATGGGAGAACAATTTTTGAGTTGTATGATAAAGGAGATAGAGAAGTTGCTCAAGCAGTTGGGATTTTCTTTAAACATTTGGCAATCGGAATTAGTAATCTTGCTTATATTTTTAATCCAGAAACAATTATTATTGGGGGAGGAATTACCGATAGAGGAAATGAGTTTTTAAAAGAAGTAAAAGAAGAGGTCAGTAAATACTTAAATCAAGAGATTTATAATAATTGTGAGATTGAACTTGCACAAAACGGTAATTGTGCAGGAATGATTGGTGCTATTTACCACTTATTACATCATCATAAGTAAATTATATGAATGTTTTCATATAACTGAGAATTTATCCTTTTTATCAATAGGTAAATAATGCTACAATATAAGAGAAGAATACAATATTTTCCGATATGGAAAATGCTTTGTAGAAAGGGAGAAACTTCATGCCTATTATTTTAGAAAAAGGTCAAAAGATCGATTTAACGAAAGGACAACCAAAAGTAGCAAAACTACAGGTTGGCTTAGGCTGGGATCCAATTGGGCAATCAGGTGGATTTCTGTCTTCATTATTTGGAAGTAAACCAAATATAGATTGTGATGCATCTGTTGTTATGTTAGAAGGAGATCGTTTTTTAAACAAAAATGATTTAGTTTACTTCGGAAACAAACTTTCTACTTGTGGTAGTATTATTCATTCAGGAGATAATTTAACAGGTGAAGGCGAAGGTGACGATGAAACAATCTTTGTAGAATTACATAAAGTCCCAAGTCGTATTAACCGTTTAGTATTCGTTGTAAATATTTATGACTGTGTAAACAGACGTCAAGACTTTGGTATGATTCGTAACGCTTATATTCGTATTCAAAATCCTCATACAGGTGAGGAATTAGCACGTTATAATTTATCAGAAAACTATGCTAGTAAAACAACTTTAATTGCAGGAGAAATGTATCGCTACGAAAATGAGTGGAAGTTTTCAGCAGTTGGAGAAGGCACGCAAGATAAAAACTTAAGTGAGATTGTATCACGTTATCAATAGGATAAACTAAGGAGGAATTTTTAAATGGCATCTATTTCTTTAAAAAAGGGACAAAAGGTAGATTTAACAAAAACAAATCCAGGTTTATCAAAGGTACTTGTAGGGCTTGGCTGGGATACAAATCGTTATGATGGACAAGCTGATTTCGATTTAGATGTTAGTATCTTTTTAGTAGGTGCGAACGGTAAAGTTTCAGGAGCAGAAGATTTCGTTTTCTATAATAATCCCAAAGGTGCGAATGGTGCTGTAGAGCATTTAGGAGATAACCGAACTGGTGAAGGCGAAGGCGATGATGAAGCGATTAAAATCGATTTAAAAAATGTTCCTGCTCACATCGAACGTATTTGTTTCACAATTACAATTTATGATGGAGAAGGCCGCAGCCAAAACTTTGGTCAAGTTTCTAACTCATTCGTACGTATTCTCGATGAAGAAAAGAATGCAGAGTTAATTCGTTACGATTTAGGAGAAGATTTCTCTATTGAAACAGCGGTAGTAGTAGGTGAATTATACCGCCATGCAGGTGATTGGAAGTTCAATGCAATCGGAAGTGGATTCCAAGGTGGATTAGCGTCTCTATGTAATAACTTTGGTTTAGATGTAGAGTAATAGATTCAATTTATATATCCATTGGTGAAATGCATGTTTACTGATGGGTATATTTTTAAAGATAAAAATATAGAGGTGAATATAAATGGCTATTCAGTTACAAAAAGGACAGAAGATTGATTTAGGTAAGACGAGTCCTGGTTTAACAAAAGCAGTAATTGGTCTTGGATGGGATATTAAATCTTATGATGGCGGAGACGATTTCGATTTAGATGCATCTGCTTTTTTATTAGATGCAAACGGGAAATGTACGAAGGAAACTGATTTTATCTTCTATAATAATTTAAAGTCTCCTTGTGGATCAGTTTTACATACTGGCGATAACAGAACAGGTGAAGGCGAAGGCGACGATGAGCAACTTGTTGTAGATTTGAAAAAGGTTCCAGCAGACGTTCATAAAATTGCTATTACAGTTACAATTTATGATGCGGAAGGCCGTAATCAAAACTTTGGACAAGTAGGAAACGCATTCGTTCGTTTAGCGAATGAAGAGACGAACGAAGAAGTTCTTCGTTTTGATTTAGGGGAAGACTTCTCTATCGAAACAGCAGTTGTCTTTTGTGAATTATACCGTCATAATGGACAGTGGAAGTTTAATGCAGTAGGAAGTGGATTCCAAGGTGGTTTAGGTGCGCTTGTAAGAGCGTATGGCTTGGATGCATAGAAAGGAAACGATATTCGTTTCCTTTTTTTGACCTTTCTATAAATCTAGCAAAGAATAGGGGATAAAGGTAAGATGAGTATTTTGCAAGGAATCCTTGATACGTATGCTCAGTTTTTCGACTTGGACATGTGGATTAAAGTGTTGCAAGATCCAGTATCTTGGGGATTAATTGGTACACTTGTTGTACTTGAAGGGTTGTTATCTGCTGATAACGCACTTGTGTTAGCGGTAATGGTAAAACACCTTCCTGAAGAGAAACGTAAAAAAGCATTATTCTATGGACTTATTGGAGCTTATATATTCCGCTTTATTGCAATTGGAATCGGAATGTTCTTGATTAAATTATGGTGGGTAAAACTTCTTGGTGCACTTTACCTTGCTTGGTTATCAGTAAAATACTTTATTGATAAGCGTAAAGGTGCAGGTGAAGAAGAGGAAGCTCATGGTATGAACCAAAACAGTATTTTCTTCAGAATGTTCGGTGTCTTCTGGGGAACAGTTGCCATGGTCGAATTAATGGATATCGCATTCTCTGTAGATAGTGTACTTGCTGCATTTGGTGTATCTAATGAAGTTTGGATTTTATTATTAGGCGGAATGCTAGGTATTTTAATGATGCGTGGTATTGCCGGTGTATTCTTGAAATTATTAGAGCGTATTCCAGAGCTTGAAACGACAGCATACATTTTAATCTTAATTATTGCATCGAAAATGTTACTGTCTTTAATCGAGATTGAGATTAGTCATACACTATTCTTTATTATTTTAGTTGTAGCATTTGGAGCAACATTTATAATTCACTACATGAAGAATTCTGGACAAGCTAAAGAAGAAGTTGCAGCTACTAAAGAAGATAATAAATAATTGAAATGGGTTTGCTCGTTTTGCGAGCGCCCATTTTTTATAACAAAAAATAGTTTATAATAGAAGAAGGACTTAGAAAAAACGTAACTGTTTTTGGAGGTGAACTGTTGTGTTTTCACGTTTTACACTTCAACCATATGCATTAAAAGATGAATCAGATTTAAAGCAATTTGAAACGCTTTTAGAAAAACGTCCACAATATGAACTGACAGAGAATGAGATGAAATTTAGTTATATAGCATGTCGAATCCTTGGCGTTCCTAATGATGTAGATGAATATTTTAATGAACTGTTTGATTATAGTGAAGCGAAAGGAATCGAAGTTTTACACGAACAAAATTTAAACAAAGTGATTGATTCGGAAAAGCTTCGTCATATTCAAGAAGTGTTCGGATTACATCAAGAAGCACCAAATGGTCTGACAGTAAATAGGTTAGTTGCACACTTATCTGGGAAACAACTTTTACCGAAAGTAGACAATCCTGATTTACAGCATTACATACATACGACGTTTATTTCACTATTGAAATTATATGAGAAACAACATAATCAGTCGTTAAAGACAGAAGGCTTCCGTCGTTTCTTAATCGACATAATTAAACTAAGCGAAAATTATGTAGCGAAGTGGTTTTCTACGATTAATTATAAGAAACAGATGCCGCGTATCGTTTGGTATGGTGATGCACAGGAAAGCCGTATATATTTCTTATACTTTCTTATTATGCTCGGTTGTGATGTGCTTTATTATCACCCAGAAGGAAAAGATGGATTTGAGAATGTTGATGAAGAGGGAAGGACCTTTATTGTGTCTCATCCAGGCCGTATTTCTCTTGAACCATTTCCAGATCGCCGCCGCGAGCGTGTGGCAACAGTAGCGTATCAAGCTTCAAAAGAAATTGAGCAAGTACTTCACCACGATAATTCACTGCTGTACAAGCCGTGGCAATTCCGTTCCTATACGCCTGTAGCTCGTACACTAAAAACAACATATGATGAGCTCTTTTTAATTACGAAAGAAAAGGCGTTTGTACGCCCGACATTCTTTGTTGAAAATAAACATATTTATATCCCTTCTTTATTTGCGAAAATATCAGGCGTTTCAAAGAATGATAAAGAGTATTTTCAACGATTAAAGGCTGTTACATCATTTGATAACAGTATACTAGTTAATACATTCCCATTTACGAAAGAGCAAAAAGCAAACTTCCAATATCATTATCGAGATGCATTAGACCGTGGGGGGAAATTACATCCTGATCTAATTATGAATAGCCATTGGTGGCCGCATAAGCGTTTACCGGAAGGTTTACAACATGGGATTGCAGAAGCGATTATCCATACGTGTGAAAGTGAAATGTGCAAACCAATTGCGAAAGAGACAAAACAAGATGTAGCGCTATATGTTTTCGCGCAACTTTCTCAAATACCACCGAATATTTTAGAACAGCTTGAGAAATTTGATTATTCACAAGATGTGCCGAAAATTGTTATATTTAATAATGAGAAGAGTGGAGAGTTAACTCGTTCTGATGCTGTTTTATTACTATTTTTAAATCAAATTGGAGTAGATGTATTCCATTTCAATCCAACGGGAAGAAACGATATTGAACCGTATATTGAAGCGGGGGCATTTGATTCCCATTGGCTTGAAGAGGTTAATTTCGATCTTGAGTTTCATGGTTCATCAGCCTATAAAAATTTATCACAAACAATAAAAGGACTATTTCGTCCATTTTTATAAGGAAAGGGAGAATACCATATGAATAACCCAGTCGTACTAGATCCGAAAACAGAATTAAATGAGCAAACAGCACAAGATGTTCGCTTGCAACTTAGACAAGATGCGGATGTACAACGTATTTATAATGCGGTAGATATTAAAGATCAATTAGAATTAATTGAACTTGGAAAAGAACCTTCTATGGAAATTTCACGTTTTGCTGATCAAATTTTACATACAATGTCATTATCAAAGATAGAAGATTCTGGTGAATTACTAAAACAGCTTGGTAAAATTATGGACAGATTTGATAGCAAAGACTTTGCGGAAGAGAAAAGTGGTTTCTTCTCACGTATGTTCAAAAAAGCGGATAAAATGATTGAACAAATCTTTAGCAAGTATCAAACGATGGGCCGTGAAATTGATAAAGTGTATGTGGAAATTACGAAGTACCAAGATGAGATGAAAAAATCAATTGGTACGTTAGATGGCTTGTATGAGCAAAACTTAAAATATTATTTAGACTTAGAGAAGTACGTAGTAGCAGGAGAAATGTTATTAGAGCGTTTAAATACAGAGTTAGTTCCGATGTATGAAGAGCGTGTGCGTAATAATGATCAATTAGCAGGTATTGAATTAGAGTCGCTTAAAAACTCGGTTGAAATTTTAGAGCAACGTATTGATGATTTAGAAAAAGCGCGTATGGTTGCGCTACTTACAGCACCACAAATTCGTATGATTCAACGTGGTAATAATAAATTAATTGGTAAAATTAATACAGCATTTATTACAACGATTCCTATCTTTAAAAATGGTATCATTCAAGCGGTAAATGCGAAGCGTCAAAAGCTTGTTGCAGATTCTATGGCTGAACTGGATCGCCGTACAAATGAATTACTTAAGAAAAATGCACAGAATATCGCAACGCAAAGTGTAGAAGTAGCGAGATTATCAGGTTCTTCTAGTATTAAGATGGAAACACTTGAGGAAACTTGGAACATTATTTCAAGAGGTATGCAAGAAACACAACAAATTGAAGAACAAAACAAACGTGAGCGTGAAGAAAGCCGCAAACGTATGGCTACATTAACAGAGAATATCAAAAAAGAATTACAAGGATAAAGTGAAACTTTAATCAGTGGGGTTTTGTTCATCCCCACCGATTATTAGCCTTCACCAATTGGACATTTATGGGCAGTTAATCTACCACCTAACTTCTTTGCTCAAACTGAATTTTGAGGTGGGAGTTTTACTGCACGGAAAATAGTAGGGTAAATGAAAAGGCAATGAGGACTATTCCTCATTGCCTTTTAGTTTCTCTTCACTAATTTAATAATCTCATTCACAATAAGTGGAATGATACTTAATAAGAGAACAAATCCCCAATCTCGCATCGTTAATGCATGTACACCGAATATATTTGCAAGGGGCGGGATGGAAATGATACAAACTTGCATAAGAACACCGATAAGAAGGGAGAAGACTAAATATTTATTTGTAAAGATCCCAATGGAAAAAATTGATTTCGTTCTTGAACGCAAGTTAAATGAATGAACGAGCTGAGAAAAACTAAGAACGACAAATGCCATCGTTTGAGCGTGTAATAGAGCATCCTCATCAATTTGCTCTGGGAAAAGAGGGAATAAATGTGTATCTCCAGTATAGAACTTTGCTCCGGCGATAAAGGCTATTAGCGTCAAAAGCCCAATGACAATCCCATTGAAAATAAGGAAAGGAACGCTACCACTAAATAAGCTTTCTTTCGCATGTCGTGGTTTTTCCTTCATCACATCAGGATCTTCAGGATCAACCCCAAGTGATAATGCAGGCAGGGTATCTGTAATTAAATTTACCCACAAAATGTGAATAGGTCGTAGTGGTGTTGCCCAGCCGAGTAAAATGGCTAAAAATAAAGTGATAATTTCTCCGAAGTTACAAGAGAGTAGGAAGAGAATTGATTTTTTTATGTTACGATAAATATTTCTACCTTCTTCAACGGCTTTCACAATAGATGAGAAATTATCATCTGTTAACACGACATCTGCTGCCCCTTTTGCAACGTCTGTTCCTGTAATGCCCATCGCTACGCCAACATCAGCTTGCTTTAAAGATGGTGCATCATTGACACCATCACCAGTCATAGAAACGATATTTCCTTTCGCGCGTAATGCCTTTACAATTTTCACTTTATGCTCTGGAGAGACTCTAGCGAATACATTTAAATGATTAATTTTGCTAGCTAGTTCTGTATCAGAAATGTTATCTAATTCAGTTCCAATCATAATTTCCGATATTTCTTCAGCAATGCCAAGTTCTTTGGCAATTGCAAAGGCGGTATCTTTATGGTCACCGGTAATCATAACTGTGCGAATACCGGCTTTTTTACATTCTTTAATTGAATCTTTCACTTCAGTTCGTGGTGGATCAATCATACCGACAAGACCAATAAAGATAAGATTTTCTTCAAGATGATTTATATCCATATCGTTTGAATTGTATTGTTTAAATGCGAATGAAAGTACTCTTAAAGCTTCTTGAGACATTGCTCCGGCAGCTTCTAATATTTGATTTTTATCAGAATCAGTTAAAATCTCGATTTTGCCGTTTTTAAAAATATGGGTACATCGAGGTAAGAGCTTATCGATAGCGCCTTTCGTCATGCTATAGTAGCTTTCATCGTATGTATGCACGGTTGACATCATTTTACGATCTGAATCGAAAGGTACTTCGTTAACACGTTCATGTATTTTTTCTAAATAATCTTTTTGCATGTTAAAAGTGGTTCCAGCAACGAGAAGTGCAATTTCAGTCGGGTCTCCCGTTTGTGATTCGTTATTATAAGACGCATCATTACATAGCACCATATTTTCTAACAATAGACGTTGCGCATCATTATTTACATTTAAACTTTCTAAGCGATCGTATGTGTTATCACTATAAAAGTGAGTAACGGTCATTTTATTTTGCGTTAACGTACCTGTTTTATCTGAACAAATAATTGTGACAGAACCGAGGGCTTCAACAGCTGGTAGTTTGCGAATGATAACGTTTTGTTTAATCATACGTAGCACACCAATTGCAAGAACGATGGAAACGATAGCTGGCAAGCCTTCTGGAATAGCTGCAACGGCTAAACTAATAGCAGTCATAAACATTTCTAACGTATCCCGGCCTTGTAAAAAACCGATGAGGAACATAATGATACAAATAGCTACAGCGACAAAGCCTAAATATTTTCCGACTTGTGCTAAGCTTTTTTGAAGTGGTGTCATATCATCGTCTGCTTCATGTAAAAGGGTAGCAATCTTACCAATTTGTGAGTTCATTCCAGTTTCAACAGCAACACCGACGCCTCTTCCGTATGTTACAAGAGTAGACATAAAGGCCATGTTTTTTTGATCGCCGAGTGGTACTTGTTCATCACTTTGCATGGAAGGGTGGTAGATTGCATCTTTATCAACAGGGACAGATTCACCAGTTAGAGCAGATTCTTCAACTTTTAAATTTGCGGTTTCAATAAGGCGTAAATCGCATGGGATATATCGTCCGGCGTCGAGCATAACGATATCACCTGGAACGACGTGCTCAGATGGAATTTCTTTTAGTTCACCATGTCTCTTGACGATGGCTTTAGGTGTTGCCATCTTTTTTAGTGCCTCTAAAGCTTGTTCTGCTTTAGATTCTTGGACAACACCGATAACAGCATTTAAAACTACAACAAGCGCGATAATACTGGCATCCGCCCATTCACCTACAAAGGCAGAAATAAGGGCAGCAATAATAAGGACATATACGAGGACGTCATTAATTTGGGCGAAAATACGCTGCCATAAAGTGCGTTTTTGTTTTGTAGCTAATTCATTAGAACCGTATTGCTTTAAACGTTCACTTACAATTTCATCTGTTAAACCGTGTTGTTCGTTTGTTTCTAGGTCAATTAATGTTTGATCTTTCGTCTTACTGTACCAATTGCTCATAAGTAAGCACCTCCAGTAAAAACAGTTAGCAATGGTAGTGTTGCTATTATTTGTGAGTAGTATGTATGGAGAAAAATCTAAGGTGAGGTTCTACTTCTATTGTACAATATTTTACAGTTGGTTGAGGGAAAGAGAAGAGTTGTCATGAATTTGTTGGAAATAAAAAAGAGCCTCATATAAGAGAGGCTTTTTTACTTTTTAATTAATGTACCTAATTCTTCTGTAATAGCTTGCATTTCACTAATGCTGAATGTTTCACGTTTCATAACATGATTATAAATGTCACGTAAATCTTCGTACATTTCTTCGTTAAAACTAGCAGCTCTCATCGCTCCAGCATTAACCATACGTAATTTTTCTTTAATAGCTTCGACCATATATTCAACGTTTTCTTCTGACTTTACGGATAAATCCACCGAAGTGTCCCCCTTTAAAATAACATAAGGCTATCTTAACATTTTTTATCATTTTCGTTAATGAATCTTTTCAATCCCATTAAATTAGTAGGGATTTCCTTTATATTTAATAATTGGTTGTTTATACTATAAGTATATATAAAGAAATGCACCAAGAAATGCACCAAGAAGGGAAGAAACAAAAGTATGGTTCAAGTATTGTTTGTTTGTCTTGGGAACATTTGCCGTTCTCCGATGGCAGAAGCGATTTTTCGAAATCTTGTCGAAAAAGAGGGACTTGAAGAGAAAATTGTCATTGATTCTGCAGGAACTGGAGATTGGCATGTTGGCCATCCGCCACATAAAGGAACACAAAAAATTTTAAAAGAAAATGCAGTCACTTTTGAAGGAATTAAAGCAAGGCAAGTAGAAAAAGAAGACTTAACAAAGTTTGATTATATTATTGCCATGGACAACAAGAATATAGCAGATTTAAAAAGTTTAGGTAAAACTGGAGGCTATATTGGTAGGCTGTCCGACTTTGTTCCAGACGGTGGCTGGACAGACGTTCCTGACCCTTACTATACAGGGAATTTCCAAGAAGTATATGACCTTGTAACAGAAGGGTGTGCAAAGCTATTAGCTTTCATTCGAAATGAACAAGGAATATGAGGAAGCTTAGAAAGAAATACTTTCTAACATAAGAAATGAAAGGGTGAAGGAATATGGCAAAGAAAAATAATATTGCTCGAAACATTGCGATTGGTGTAGCGGCAGGTGTAGCTGTATCCATGTTAAAGAAAGAAAACCGTGAAAAAGTAAAAAATACAGCAGAAAAAGCAAAAACAAAGATGATTGAAATTGGTGAAAATGCAAAGATCAAAGAAAAAGTGCAAACTGTTACAGATAAAGGACGCGAACTTGCTGATTTCAATGTGGTAAAAGCGAAAGTAGCAGAAATTAAAAAATTAACGCCATCTGTTGTAGAGACGTTAAAAGAAACGAAAGAAATTTTTAGTAAGAAAAAAGTTGAGCCAGAAGAAAAGCCAGAAACGATTGAAATTCAAGCTGTATCTCCAAAGGTAGATGAGCTGAAAGCAGAAGAAGAGCCAGTAGTTGCTGAAGATGGTGGTATGAAAGAAGCGCGTGAATTATTTATGAAAGACTCAAATGCAGTGGAAAAAAAAACTGAAGCGTACATTGAGTTAAAGCAAGATAAAGAAGAGAAGAAAAGCGTTTAAACATATATGAGAAAAATTTTAGAAAAGGTGAGAAGAAATCGTACTTATTCGTTTGGTAAAGATTTATATGACCGGACGATGCGCGATGATGTAGCGGGCTTGGCAGCACAGCTCGCTTATTTCTTCTTGCTTGCAATTTTTCCTGGGCTCGTTTTCTTAATTACGCTTCTTGGATTTATTCCCATTCAAACAGAGGATGTGCTTAGTTTATTAGAGGTTTATGTACCAGATGATGCAATGAACTTAATTGAGGTAAATGTAGATAAAGTTGTAAACCAGCAAAATGGTGGTTTATTATCATTTGGTTTATTATCCATGTTATGGTTTGCCTCAAATGGTGTTAATGCGGTTATGAATGCTTTTAACCGCGCTTATGACGTGAAGGAAACACGTTCTTTTATTACAACAAGAGCGTTATCAATTGTGTTTACATTAGCTATTATTTTTATGATTGTCTTTGCGTTAATTGTTCCGGTATTCGGACAAGTTATTGGAGCAGCAGTGTTTAAAGCACTCGGTTTATCAGATAGTTTTTCTTTCGTGTGGAGCATTACACGATTAGTAGCGAGTTTCTTCGTGCTATTTGCTTTGTTTAGTTTCTTATATACATTTGCCCCAGATCGAAAGTTAAAAAGAAGAGAAGTTATTTCAGGGGCGTTATTTGCTACTGTAGGATGGATTGTGGTATCGTACTCATTTGCTTATTATGTAGATAAGTTTGCGAATTACGCCAATACATATGGTGGTCTCGGTGGTATCATTATTTTAATGTTATGGTTTTACTTAACTGGATGGGTAATTTTACTTGGCGGTGAAATTAATGGTTTACTCCACCATTATAGAACCGGTGACAATAATTCCCGTAATGAATAATGAGCTCTTGTTCCATAATAAAAAGGAACAGGGGGGATATTTCATGAGTAATAATAAAAAGAACCATAATAATAAAAGTAATAATAAACAAAAGAGCAGTTCGCATCCAAAGCATAAAACGAGTAGCAGTGCGAACGGTCATAATAGCTATCATTAAAAAAAACGGGTCCTCTATGAGGGACCCGTTTTATTTGCTGCCTTTTAATAATCGTAAGCCATTCAAAATGACAAGAATCGTACTTCCTTCATGGCCAATAACACCGAATGGAAGAGCTAAAAATTGCAAGAAGTTTGAACAAATTAGCATGGCAATAACGGCTAGCGAAAAGATTACGTTTTGCTTCACAATACGGTTCATTCGTTTTGATAAACGAATTGCTTGGGAAAGACGAGATAGTTCGTTCTTCATCAGTACAACATCCGCAGTTTCTAAAGCTACATCTGTTCCTTCTCCCATTGCGACACCAATGCTAGCAGTAGCTAGTGCAGGTGCATCATTTATACCGTCTCCGACCATTGCTACTGTACCGTATTTTTCTTTTAACTTTTTAATCGTTTCAACTTTTGTTTCTGGTAAACATGATGCGTAATATTCCTTTATATTACTTTCAGAGGCAATTGCTTTTGCCGTTTCTTCATTATCTCCAGTAATCATAATTGCTTCGACACCAATGCTTTGTAATTCACGAATAGCAGCTATTGTTTCTTGGCGAAGCGTATCTTTTAAAGCGATAAGTCCAAGAATGCCTCCCTCATCACTAATATAAACGACAGTTTTACCTTCCTTTTCAAGTGAGGCAGAAATACCATTATGAAATGTTTTTGTTTCTTCACCGATAAAATCAGCTTTACCTATTTTATAAGCGTTGTTTTCGAATATTCCTTTTAGCCCAAAACCAGTTACATCTTCAACCTTTTCAGGTTTTTTTAATGTAATGTCGTACGCATGTTGTGCATATTTAACAATAGATGCAGCCAAAGGATGTGTAGAGTGACTTTCAATGGATGCTGTAATAGAAAGTACTTCTTTTTCTGTCATATTTTCTCGAACATATACATCTGTTACGGTAGGTTTTCCTTCTGTTAATGTTCCTGTTTTATCAAAGGCGATTGCTTTTACTGAAGCGAGGCGTTCTAAATGTATGCCACCTTTAAAGAGAATTCCATTTCTTGCTCCGTTAGAAATTGCAGATAACGTTGCTGGTGTAATGGCAGCAACGAGTGCACAAGGAGATGCGACTACAAGTAAGATCATAGCGCGATAAAACGTTTCATTCCAGCTCCAGTCAAGTAAGAAATGAGGAACGAACATCATAAGCGCAACAACGAGTAGTACACCTTTTACGTATGTTCCTTCAAACTTTTCGATGAATAGTTGTGATGGTGATTTTTCACTTTGTGCACTTTGGACGAGACGGATAATTTTTTGGAATAATGTTTGATCGCTTGGCTTCGTAATTTTAACTTCGATAGCACCACGTAAATTTACAGTACCTGCAAATACTTCATCGCCATGTCTTTTCTCATTTGGAATAGGTTCTCCCGTGATTGCTGCTTCATCAATATTTGTTTCACCGTTATGAATCGTACCGTCAGCGGGAACACGTTCACCTGGTTTAATTAAAATAATGTCGTTAATTTGTAACTCTCCAACAGGAACACGTTCCTCCGTTCCGTTGGAAATGCGTAATGCTTCTTCGGGTTGTAAGTCAAGAAGAGCGGAAATTTCTTTTTGGCTCTTACTTAATGTATAAGATTCCATAGCACCGCTGAGCGCAAAGATAAAGATTAAGATAGCCCCTTCTGCCCAGTAGCCAATAATTGCAGCACCAATAGCTGCAAAGAGCATTAGCATTTCAACATTTAGCTCTTTTTCTTCAATCGTATCTTCAATGCCTTCTTTCGCTTTTGCATATCCACCAACTATATAAGCAAGGATATAGCAAGTAATACCTACATTCATTACATCGTTCTTTGTGAATAACCAGCCAACTAAAATAAAAATACCAGATGCTACTGCAAATACAAGTTCATAATGTTTTTTTAATGTGTCCCATAAAGAGGGATGAGAAATTGTTTCTTTTGACTGTAACGTTTTTACTTCTGAGTTCATTACTACCCGCTCCTTCCGCATTCTTATTGAGAAAAATAATCAAAATCGAAACCCCTATAAAACGACGAAAGCTGCCATCCATAATGGATAGCAGCATTTCTGTTGAATCTGTTTTTAATAGTTCTTATGTTGTAATTATTCTATAGTATATCATATGTTTTTATGAGATGGTACGGTTTTGTTTCAAGTATAAACGGAAAACTTGTGTTTTCGCAACTCCTCTGGTATATATGAATATTGTTCATAAAAAGATCGGAAAGGAAGACAACAAGTGAAGACAGAGAAAATTTTTACCCATCCGATTGGCGTATTTATTGCTGCAATAGTAGCAACTTTTTTATGGGGAAGCGCATTTCCTTTTATTAAATTAAGTTATGTTGAACTTGGAATTCAACCACAAGAAGTTGGAGAGCAAATATTATTTGCCGGTTATCGTTTCTTTTTATCTGGAGTCATGCTCTTATTATTCTTTAAAGTGTTAGGAAAAGATATGAGCTTCAAAAAAGGAACAGGGAAACAGTTAATACAAATTGGTTTATTCCAAACGTTTCTTCAATATATCTGTTTTTACATTGGAATGAGTTATAGTTCAGGAATTGAAGGAGCTATCATTTCAGGAACATCATCATTCTTTCAAATTTTACTCGCCCATTTTTTATATAAAGATGATGCTCTCAATATGCGAAAATTAATTGGGGTATCTATTGGTTTTTGTGGCGTCATTTTAGTAAATGTGCCGAGTGATGGTAGCTTATCATTTCATTTTGGGATCGGAAGCTTATTACTTCTTAGTGCAGCAATGCTGTATTCATATGGAAACATATTAGCAAAAGAAGGTAGTAAAACATTAGATATTGGTTATATGACAGCATACCAAATGATTTTTGGTTCTACAGGATTATTATGTATAGGGGCTTTACAAGTTGGAGTCATGCCATTTACATTTAGTCTACATGCACTACTTATGCTAATTTATTTATCTTTCTTATCTGCAGCTGGTTTTTGCATTTGGAATACAATTATGAAGTATAACAAGGTTGGAAAAGTATCTATGTATATGTTCTTTATACCCGTATTTGGTGTGTTATTATCGAGCATGATTTTAGGTGAAGCAATTCATTCATTTGTGCTACTCGGTTTAGCATGTGTAGCCGCGGGAATCATTGTGGTAAATAGGACACCAGCTAAGCAAAAAATGGAGCAAGAAAAACAAGTAGCATAGAGAGCAGAAAAGCGATTACAATGGAAGAACAGTACTGTTCTTCTTTTTTTATAGAAAAAGGATAATAGACTAAGTGTAACGAAAAAAGATACAAAAAGCATTTATTGAGGAGAAAATATTATGAATCTACTTTACGTGGTGTTAATTGGGCAAATATTTCTTTTTTTTATTGGTGCAATTTATGCAATGGGGCAGACAAAAAGAACGAAAGATAATATGCCGTTACCTTTAGCAATTCGTCTTATTCTTAGTTTTTCTTTAACAGGTAGTGCAATTTGCATATGGTTACAAGATCCATCTGTAGAGTATAGTACGTGGGTTGCACTTGGTATGACTTTATCAACTGTGGGAGATTTGTTTATGGCTGGGCTGATTCCAATTGGTCATCGATTAATTGGAGGGATGGTTACTTTCGCTGTTGCTCATTGTTTTTATGTAAAAGCATTTTTGCAAACAGGAATTTCATGGAATGGTTTTTGGATTGGCTTACTCGTATATGGGCTCTTTCTAATTGTAGGATGGTTCTTCTTTATCCGAAATGATAAACAGGATAAGTTGTTTACGATAGGAGCTCTAATTTACGGATTGTGGGTTGGAGGAATGGCTTGCTTTGCATTCGCCTTATATTATGAAAATACAGGGATATGGTGGATACCAGCGTTTGGTGGCTTACTGTTTGTAATTTCTGATTTCATTATTGGCGTGACAGATATCGGAGGGCGTAAATTGAAGTATGAGCCACTTTGGATTTGGTTTACATATGTAGCTGCTCAAATGTGTATTATATATGTGGGATTATAAAAAGATACTCTCAAAATAG
>NZ_JBEUTW010000264.1:0-23084 GCF_040492675.1 Bacillus sp. AP50 | reverse complement strand
CTTCTTATTATTTCAGTTACAGATTACTTATATATGTTAATTCCTGATTGTATTTTAATTTCGTTTGCCTTTTTACTCATTCTCGAAAGTGTTTTTGTACAATTAGTTACTTGGACAGATAGTATAGCTGGTAGTGGTGTTATATTTATTTTGTTATATTGCATGCAAAAGATATATCCAGAAGGGCTTGGCGGAGGAGATATAAAACTACTTTCGTTACTTGGATTTATAGTAGGAGTGAAAGGAGTTTTTATCGTTTTATTTTTAGCATCTTGTTTTAGTCTTTGTTTTTTCGGGATTGGTATCGGATTAAAACGTATAGAAGTACGAAAGCCAATTCCATTTGGTCCTTTTATTAGTCTCGGGGCAATATGTTATGTATTGGCCGCATATTCAAATTAGAGAGGGAATCGAAAATGAACGTATATATGGATGATCAAAGAAGTTGCCCGTTCGGGTATGTGCCCGCAACTACAGTAGAATGTGCTTTGCAAATGGTTCGGGATTATGATGTGAATATTCTTTCTCTTGATTTTAATATGGGATGGGGAGCGAAAAATGGACTAGATTTTGTAGAAGCTTTTTGTACAGAGGGGTTATATGTAAATGAAATTCACTTTCATACGAATGATGTCATCGGTATGCACAAGATGAAACAGAGAATGGATAAGGGAAAGGAAGAAGGAGAAATTACTCCTCACCTTGTTATTAAATACGTGGGAAGCTAAAAACTCCAAAGTAAAACTTTGGAGTTTTTAATGTTTCATATGGGCTTGTAAAGGAATAATCTCTTCTTGTTGAGCTGTTGCGATTTCAGTTTCTTCCTGTTGAACTTCAGGCGTTTTCTTTGTTAAGTAGTGGTATACCATACCGACAAATACTGATCCGCCAATAATGTTACCAATTGTAACAGGAATTAAGTTATGAATAGCACCTGAAAAAGAAATTGTCTCAGGATGCGGTGAAACTAAAGATAAAGCAAAGAGTGATAAGTTTGCAATACTATGTTCGTAACCAGATAAGAAGAATGTGAAAACAAGTAGCATCATGACCATTATTTTTGCTGTGTCACCTTTAACCTGAGAAGGTAAGAAGCAAGCAAGACATACGAGCCAGTTACATAAAATGGCTTTAAAGAATAACTGCATCGTAGGTGTATTCATCTTTCCTTCAACGACTTTACTCATTAAGTGACCGTGATCAATTGCTTCAAAAATTCCAGTTGCGTAAAATAGTAAGGCAAAGAATAATGCGCCGGCTAAGTTACCTGCATAACAAGCAACCCAGTTACGAAGTGTATCAGAAATCGTTGTTTCTTTTCTTAAAGTTGCGACAGTAAAGTACATTGTGTTCCCAGTAAACAATTCAGCACCGCCATATATAATAAGTACGAGAGCAATCCCGAAAAACATAGAAGCGGCTAAATAAGTTGCTGGTGAATCTGCAATGTGAAAAAAGTTACCTAATTTAAAACATAGTACAATAATAAAACCGATATAAATACCAGCAAGTGCAGCACGAATGAAATATTGCATTGGGTTTGTATCTAGTATTTTCTTTTTGCTTTTAGCCAGTTTGACAACATAATCTAGTCCTTGTTCTAGCATGAGTAATACGCTCCTTTAGTAAATCTTCTATAAATACTCCTTATATGAATAAAGTACATGGAATTGTTCTTACTTTCAATAAGTTTGTGCAATGTTTCACAAAAAGGACATACATACATTAAGAAAACGTTTACAAAAGGTAGTATAATGGAATTTTTTCTGGACATTGCGAGGAAGAAAGGAAAAAGAAAAAGCGCTGTAATTACAGCGCTTTTTCGTCTAAATTCTTTTCCACTTTTACTTCTACTTCTTTTGAGAAGAACCAACCACCAACTGCGATTCCGACTAATACAATCCAGAATGTAAGCTTCCACGGAGTGGATTCTGGGAATGAATGTGGAATTACATTTAATGCAGGATGTGCTAATGTATAAACTGCTAGCTTCACACCAACCCAACCTACAATTAAGAATGCTGCAGTTTCAAGCCCTGGTTTACGTTTTAAGATTTGTACGAAAGCAGTTGCTGCAAATCGCATAATGATTAATCCGATAAGTCCACCTACAAAGATAACAACGAATTGCCCAGTATCAAGACTACCAATTGTACCTAGTCCTGTTTTTGGTAAAGTCATTGCTAGTGCAACAGCAGCTAAAATTGAATCAACTGCGAAGGCGATATCAGCAACCTCAACTTTAAATACAGTCCACCAAAAGTTCTCTTGTTTTTTCTTTGCTTCTTTTTCTTCTGTTTCTTCATCTGTATTCTTTTTAACATATGTTTTAAATAAGTGATTACCAGCGATAAACATAAGGTAGATGGCACCGATTGCTTGCACTTGCCATACATCGACTAAGAACGAAATCATAAATAACGATCCAAATCGGAAAACGAATGCCCCCGCTAATCCGTAAAATAGTGCTTTCTTTCGTTTTTCTTCTGGTAAATGTTTTACCATAATTGCAAGAACAAGAGCGTTATCAGCCGCTAAAATCCCTTCAAGTGCAATTAGGATGAGTAATACCCAACCATACTCCAATAATAATGATACATCCATGTACATTCTCCTCTCATCTCTATAACTTCTAAATAAGTGAAGAATTTCCCCACTATTTAGTTTCCCCATACTCCTGCCTATTAACTTTGGAAGAATCTGGAAATGAATGCAAAAAAGACCTCTGCCGTTAATAGGCAAAGGTCTTGCTAGACATATGTAATAAAAATGCCAACAAAGCCGGAAGAACTAAGTTCTACGTAATGACGACTTTGTTTCCAAGATATATTCTTGGACGCTACTCCCCTTTGGAGATATGTTATTGTATTCTCATTATATGGATAATTTATACGGTTGTCAACCTGTTAAAATATCTTCATTCGGATACTTTATTTTTCGGTTCTTTTTACGAGCAAATGAAAATGCCAATGTTAAAGGACCCATTTTCCCAAAAAACATCATAAAAATAATAATCGCTTTTCCAATTATAGTTAAGTGGGGTGTTAAGTTCATACTGAGGCCAACAGTCCCAAATGCTGAAAATACTTCGAAAGCACTCATCAATAGAGGAACTCGTTCAGTAATACTCAAAATTAAAATAGCAAAAAAGATAAATGAAATAGAAATAATAGTAATGGTTAATGATTTGACAATGAGAGTATCTTTAATGGATTTTTTAAATACGACAATATCTTCTTGTTCTTGTAAAAATTTAAATACACCAAAAAATATGATTAAAAATGTTGTTAACTTAATCCCCCCACCCGTTGAAGCACTACCAGCACCAATAAACATAAGTAGCATCATTAATAGCAGGGAAGGTTTTGACAATGTAGAAATATCAACTGTATTAAACCCGGCAGTTCGCGTTGAAATTGCTTGGAAATAAGAGGCCATTCCTTCTTCAAATGGGGTAAAACCTCTCATAGAAAGAGAGTTATGGAACTCGAATATAAAAATAAAAAGGGTAGCAATAATGTTGATGATTAGAGTAGAAGAGAGCATAAGTTTTGAATGTAGTGTAAGGTTTTTAAAGTTTTTCTTTCTTTTTATGTCTACGATCACTGTAAAACCAATTCCACCTAAAATGATGAGAGAGGAAATGACGAAATTGACAATAATACTATGAGAATGGGACATTAAATTATCGCTCCACACAGAAAAACCAGCATTGTTAAAGGCTGAGATTGAATGGAAAAAACTATAATAGATCCCTTTGGTAACCCCGTATTTTGGTACCCACTCAAAAGAAAGAATTAAAGTAGCGATACATTCGACTGTAAAAGAGAATAAAAATAATGCTTTGGCAAGACGGATAACGCCGCCTATATTTGTTTGATTTAATGCTTGTTGTAATAAAATACGGTTTTGAAGACCGATTTTTCTGCCGAGCATAATCGCAATTAAGACAGCAAAGCTCATAATACCAAGTCCGCCAACTTGTATAAGCGTTAAAATGACACATTGTCCAAACAAAGTAAATACTTTTCCAGTGTCCACAACACCAAGCCCTGTAACCGTACAGGCAGAAACTGTTGTAAATAAAGCATCGAGCCATGAAATAGACGTTGTTGTAGCAATTGGAAGCTTTAATAAGCATGTACCTATAATTGATAACATGATAAAAGACAAAGTAAGAACGCGGGGAGGACTCATACGAATGTTAATCCGTTTCATGTTATATATCGTTCCTTTCTGTTTGCTCTTACTAGTATGTGAAAAAGTCCGATTATGTATGTGAAAAATAGAAAGAGGCAGAGAATATCTGCCTCTAAGCCATATGTTATATTATTATCCGCGTAATTGTTGTTGAGCTAAAGAAACAAGACGTTTTGTTACTTCACCGCCAACTGATCCGTTAGAACGAGATGCTGTATTAGACCCTAAGCTTACGCCGAATTCTTGTGCAATTTCATATTTAAATTGATCAAGTGCTTGTTCAGCACCTGGAACTAGTAATTTGTTTGTTTTTGCCATGATGATACACATCCTTATGAGTAATCCAGTCCAGATAAGTACTTATCTGAATTGGTACTGTTATTTTATGTGGAACCGGCGTGCTCATACGCGGAAGTAATCGGTGTGATTAGAAGTTATTGGATAGAAAAAAGAGTAGCAAATTTGCTACTCTTTTTTTAGTATTGTCGCTGTACCTTCCACGACAATATCATCCGATTGATTATATATATTTGTTTGCAACGTAATGATTTTTTTATCGTCACGCTTCTTAATAACCTCTGCCACAACGCGAAGTGTATCACCGATTTTGACAGGGGCACGGAATGAAACATTTTGGGATAAATAAATTGTATTTTTGCCTGGGAGTTTCGTTCCAAGGATGGTAGAAATAAAACTCGAAACGAGCATACCATGGGCAATACGTTCTTTAAACATTGTCGTTTTCGCAAAAGAATCTAAAATGTGAATAGGATTCACATCTCCAGTCAATTTTGCAAAATTGATAACATCTTCATCTGTAATTGTTTTTGTAAGGGATGCTTGATCACCGACTTGAATCTCATCATAGCGAAGCTCCGGAACAGTTTGTGCTTCTTGAAATGGATTCATTTTGTCCTCCTTCTTTTCCATATCGAAAAATGTTAGCCATCTTGATGTAGTAGGAGGAAGAAAGAGTTTTGTTTGTGCTGCGGTTAGCTCCCACATTTTTCTTACTTGATGGAAGTAAATAGATTTTTTGAGTTTTCCTCGAACTTTTTTGCGAGTTCCAACTGTTTTGACTTGAACTCTTCCAAAAAACCCTCTAACTGTTTTTGAGCCTCTTCACGTTGTAATTGTTGTTGTTCAATAAATTGTTTTGTTGTTTCTTCAAATTGACCGCTTGTTTGTGTAAGAATTGACAAAGATGTTTTTGTAGGAGAAACAGTAAGTTGATGCATATGAGCAGAAAGTTCCTTCCATTTGTCCTGCCACTCGTTAATTTGATCATTTAAGGAGTTTCCAGTTAATTGTTTCACGTAATCTGTATATTGGTTGTTGAACTGAGCAGTGAGTTGTTGTAGTTCTTTTTCTAGTTCATCTACTCCTGATGTTAATTTATGCAAAGCGTCTTGTTGTTGTTTTAATGTTTCTAAAGTAAGCTGCTCTAATTGTTTCCCAGCTGAAGAGAAAAGGGAAAGTGATTGAGACCAGTTTTTCCAAAATGCATCGACTAATTCGTATGGTTTAGTTTCCATTGTTTGACCCCCAAATGTTTTTTTGCATATTGTGAACGCAGATTACTCTGCTGTACCACCAGGTGAAGATGAAGAATCCTTTTCATCCTTTTCTGGAGAAGTAGAAAATGGAAAGAATGCATTGGTGTATAACGTGAAAAACGTTCGCAACATATTTTGATAATGTTCAAAAGAAGTCGCACATGTTGTTAAATATTGCTCTCCATATTCAGTTAAAGAATAAATTCTTTTTGCCGGCCCTCCATCGCTTGTATCCCAAGTAGAAGAAATAAGGTTTTCTTTTTCTAATTTGCGTAGTGTTCTATAAACATTACCTTGGTCAACAGAAGAAAAGCCGATATCCATTAGCATTTGAATAAGTTTGTAACCATGAAGACTCCAGTCTTTTAGACAGAGAAGTAAGAAGGGAACTAAGAAGTTTTTTGGCATGGAGTTTGGTTGCTTCGCTTGGTTGCTCTCCAAACTTTCGCGTTGTTCTGGTTCATTTTGTAGCATGATTGTGCATCACCTCATGAATCAGTTAGATGGAATTTTTTGCTTATAAGTGCAATTTACACCTATCTGTTTTTAAAGTCAACACATTTGTTAGAAAATAGAAAAAAATAAAATATAGACTTGAAGTTTTATTCAGAATATTAGAAAATAGTGAATAGGTTGAATTGTTTCAAAAACGAAAAAGGGAGTGTAGGTAAAGTGATTGATCAAAAATTCGATCCACTACAAGCATGGAAAAATGCTTATGAACAAACCGAAACATTTTGGGGAAAAGCGCTCAATGAAACAATTAAAACAGAAGAATATTCTGCTTGGATGGGCAGCGTTCTAGATTTGAATTTGTTTTATCAAAAAGCATTAAATGATACGACAAAAAACTATTTAGAACAAGTAAATGTGCCGACGAAAGAGGATATCGCAAGAGTAGCTACGCTAGTTATTAACTTAGAAAATAAAGTAGATAACATTGAGGAGTTTCTAGAGGAGAAAGTCGATTCTTTAGGACAAGCTCCTACATTAAAGCGTGATGTGACGAAAGTGAAACAAGATATTCGTACGCTTGAAACAAAAGTAGATCAAATTTTAGAATTGCTAGAAAAGCAAAATGCAGTACTAGCTAAACTACAAGTACCTGTAAAAGAAGAGGTAAAGCCTGCGAATAAGCCAGAAAATAAAAAATGATAAAAGCGCTTGTTTATAACAGATAAAAGAGAGAGGGAGAATCTCTTTTCACGTATAAACAGCGAAACATAATTATATATGGACTCTATAGTATGAGTACCAAAATGATTCATAACAATCGTTCACAAATTCATTTAAGGGGGAAAAGAAATGGTTCAATTAAATGGAAAAGTAGCAATCGTAACAGGTGGAGCAAAAGGAATTGGAAAAGCAATTACAGTAGCATTAGCACAAGAGGGAGCAAAAGTAGTTATTAACTATAATAGCAGTAAAGAAGCAGCTGAAAATTTAGTGAATGAATTAGGAAAAGACGGACATGATGTTTATGCAGTGCAAGCGGATGTTTCTAAAGTAGAAGATGCAAACCGACTTGTAGAAGAAGCTGTGAATCATTTTGGTAAAGTTGATATTCTTGTTAATAATGCTGGTATTACAAGAGATCGTACATTCAAAAAGTTAAATCGTGAAGATTGGGAGCGCGTAATTGACGTGAATTTAAGTAGCGTATTTAATACGACAAGCGCTGTTCTTCCATACATAACAGAAGCGGAAGAAGGAAGAATTATTAGCATTTCTTCTATTATTGGTCAAGCAGGTGGATTTGGCCAAACAAACTACTCAGCAGCAAAAGCAGGTATGTTAGGATTTACAAAATCATTAGCGTTAGAACTTGCAAAAACAAATGTCACTGTAAACGCTATTTGCCCAGGATTTATTGATACTGAAATGGTAGCAGAAGTACCAGAAGAAGTACGTCAAAAAATCGTTGCAAAAATCCCGAAAAAACGTTTTGGTCAAGCCGATGAAATTGCAAAAGGTGTAGTATACCTATGCCGTGACGGTGCGTATATCACAGGTCAACAATTAAACATTAACGGCGGATTATATATGTAATGAAGTAAGAAAAAAGTGCATATCCATAGCAGGAATGCACTTCTTTTTTTAAGAAGGAAATCGACCAAAAAGGAGATAAAAAAATGACTACATTCGCAACAGAATGGGAAAAGCAATTAGAGCTATACCCAGAAGAGTACCGAAAAGCATACCGCCGAGTGAAAAGGGCGAGTGAAATTTTATTACGTGAACCAGAGCCGCAAGTAGGGTTAACGCCGAAAGAGGTTATTTGGACGAAGAATAAGACGAAGCTTTATCGCTACATTCCAAAACAAGAAAAAACACAAAGAGTTCCAATTCTGTTAATATATGCTCTTATTAATAAACCATATATTATGGATTTAACTCCTGGAAATAGTTTAGTGGAATATCTAGTGGATCGTGGTTTTGATGTGTATATGCTTGATTGGGGCACATTTGGTTTAGAAGATAGTCATTTGAAATTTGATGATTTTGTGTTTGATTATATTGCAAAAGCAGTAAAAAAAGTAATGCGAACTGCAAAATCGGACGAGATTTCTTTACTTGGTTATTGCATGGGTGGAACGCTAACTTCTATTTATGCAGCACTTCATCCGCACATGCCAATTCGTAATTTAATTTTCATGACAAGTCCTTTTGATTTCTCTGAAACAGGATTGTATGGCCCTTTATTAGATGAGAAATACTTCAATTTAGATAAAGCGGTTGATACATTTGGAAATATTCCGCCAGAAATGATTGATTTCGGAAACAAAATGTTAAAGCCAATTACGAACTTTGTTGGTCCATATGTTGCTTTAGTAGATCGTTCAGAGAATGAGCGCTTCGTCGAAAGCTGGAGATTGGTTCAAAAGTGGGTTGGTGATGGTATTCCGTTCCCAGGTGAATCATACAGACAGTGGATTCGTGATTTTTATCAAAATAATAAGTTGGTTAAGGGTGAACTCGTTATTCGCGGACAAAAGGTAGACCTTGCAAATATTAAGGCGAATGTCTTAAATATTTCCGGGAAACGTGATCATATCGCTTTGCCATGTCAAGTAGAAGCATTACTAGACCATATTTCTAGCACAGATAAACAATATGTATGTTTACCAACAGGGCATATGTCTATCGTTTACGGTGGAACAGCTGTAAAACAAACATATCCGACGATTGGAAATTGGCTTGAAGAGCGTTCTAATTAAAAATAAAAAAATCCAACTAGCTTATGTTAGTTGGATTTTTTTATGAAAAATAACAAAACATAGAAAGGAGAAATTTATATTTTAGGAGTATAATTATGAAACTTATGATGGGTAAGTTGTTTTGGAATACAGGAGTTTCTGTACCTTGTTATCCACTGTTAGAAAATGATATGATATGTGATGTGCTCGTAGTTGGAAGCGGCGAAGCCGGTGCTCATATAGCGCATTCGTTAGCGAAAATTGGCATGAGTGTTACACTTATTGAAAAAAGAGCAATTGCGTGTGGTAGCACAGCTGCTAATACAGGTTTACTACAATTTCTTCATGATAAATCGTTAACCTCTCTTATCCATACATTTGGTAAAGAAAAAGGGGTACGAGCATATAAGCTTTGTTATGAAGCGCTAAGAACAATGGAAGAGGTTATACCGACTCTTGATATTAATCCCCATTTTATTCCGCGAAATAGTTTATATTATGCAAGTAAAAGTGAGGATGTCTCATTTTTACAAGAGGAATATAATACGTTACAGAATTATGGATTTCCAGTTGAATATTTTACAGAAGCTGATATTAAGAAACGTTATTCTTTTGCAAAACAAGCAGCGTTATATACGCAAGGTGATGCTGAGGTGAATCCGTATTTACTAGCGTATAGTTTTTTGCATAAAGCAAACCAAATGGGAGCTAATATATATGAACATACAGAGGCAATACATATAAAAAAACGCAAAAATGATTTAATTTGTTACACGAAAACAGGAAATCAAATTGTAGCAAAGAATATTATTATGGCGACAGGTTATGAGGCGCTTTTTGGAAAGAAAGAAAAAAATACAACAGTAGACACCTCTTATGCAATTGTAACAAATGAAATAGATCAATTTGAAGGCTGGCATGAGCGATCGTTAATTTGGGAAACGGCACGGCCCTACTTATATTTTCGAACGTATCGAAACCGCATTATTGTAGGCGGATTAGATGAAGCGCTACAAATTCAAACAATTGGTGATACGAAATTATTGCATAAGCGTGATATCCTTATTAATATTGTAAAAGAGATGTTCCCGCAGTATAAAAATATACAGGCAGACTACTATTGGGCAGCCGCATTTGGTGGTACTCATGATGGTCTCCCCATTTTAAAAGAAGACGAAAAGATACATAATTTGTTTTATGCATTGCCGTATGGAGGTAATGGAACTGTATATGGAATGGTCTTTGCCAAATTATTTGAGCAGTTATTTACAAATAAAGAAAGTAAAGATTTTTCTTTATTTAATCGATAGAAAAAAGGTAGCGAAGTGATGGAATGAGAGATATAAAAAAGTTTTTACAAAAATTACGTCCTGTACAACTCATCGTTTTGTTTTATTTATTAGCGGTAGTTGTATCGGTGATATTGCTTAGTTTACCGTTTGTTACGAAGCCTGGTGTGAAATGGACATTTATAGATGCGCTTTTTACATCGGTTAGTGCGGTAAGTGTTACGGGACTGTCTGTTATTACGATTTCAGATACGTTTACTACAGCAGGAATTATTGTTTTAGCTCTTATTTTACAATTAGGCGGCTTAGGAATTATGGCGCTTGGGACATTTGTTTGGATCATTACGGGGAAAAAGATTGGTTTGCAAAGAAGAAGATTAATTATGGCAGACCATAATCAAGGAAATTTATCGGGTCTCGTAGAATTGATGCGTTCTATTTTAATTGTAATTATTTCAATAGAACTTATTGGAGCAATCTTATTGGGGACAAGATTTTTACTTTACTTTCCGACTTGGCAAGAAGCTTATTTTCACGGTTTCTTTGCAGCTGTTAGTGCGACTACGAACGGCGGATTTGATTTAACAGGACAATCATTAATTCCGTATAAAAAAGATTATATTGTTCAAATGATTCATATGTTACTAATTATTTTAGGAGCGATTGGTTTCCCTGTGCTAATGGAAGTGAAACAATTCCTTAGTAAAAGGAGACAACAATTATTCCGTTTTTCATTATTTACAAAATTGACGACAACAACATTTTTTGCACTCGTTGTTGTTGGTACAATTATGATTTTTTTACTGGAGAGAAATCATTTTTTAGTAGGAAAGTCATGGCATGAAACTGTATTTTATACATTATTCCAATCTGTGACGACGCGAAGTGGTGGACTTGCAACAATGGATATACGTGAATTATCACAACCGACGCTTTTATTTATGAGTATATTAATGTTTATAGGGGCATCTCCAAGTTCGGTTGGGGGCGGAATACGTACAACTACATTTGCTGTTAGTATATTGTCACTATACACCTTTGCAAGGGGCGGTAGAACAGTTAGAGTCTTCAAACGTCAGCTACATGAAGAGGATGTACTGAAAGCATCTGTCGTTATGACGATGGGGATTTTGTTATGTGCTACTGCGCTATTCATTTTATCTATTACGGAAAATGTACCGCTTATGAGCTTAATTGTTGAAGTTTGTTCTGCTTTCGGAACGACGGGACTATCAACAGGTGTTACGCCTGATTTAACAACTGTTGGGAAACTTGTACTTATTGTGCTTATGTTTATCGGACGCGTTGGTATTTTAACATTTATTTTAGCTAGTGGTGGAAGGGAACAACCACCTCGCTATAAATACCCGAAAGAGCGGATTATTATTGGATAGTATGAAACCATTCTACCTACGTTAGGTAGAATGGTTTTTTAGTCGTTAATGCCAAATTGTGGATGCATAAAAGCTTCATTTTTATTATCCACTTCGTTTTTTAGTAACTCTTGATTTTCTTCTGAAATCCACCCAATATCATTTGTCGGATGGATCCACTCATCGCCAGCCATAATGGCAGGATCTACTTCATCACTCCAATTGTTAAGCGGACTGTTCTCGGAATTATATTTACTGTCTCCAATTACAACATTATATTGATTCACAAAAGGTTGTTGCATCGTTTTTCCTGTTCCTTTAAAAGATGGAAAATTCATTTGATGCGGGAGCGTTTCGTCTAAAATGGGTGATTGAATCTTTTCTTTTTTCTTCAAAATTATCGCTCCTTTTTATAATGATTTCTTCATATGTAGTATTTCCATCTAACGCCTCTTATGTACTTGTTAACACTTGCCAGTAATAATTATTTTAAGTTGTTTCAAACTAGAGTAGAAAGTGATTTCTTGAGAGCAGGTGAATGTATTGGTAAAAAGAAAAGTGAAACAAAATGCGGCAATCAATAATAATAAAACTCCGAAAGAAAGCTTACCAGATGCAGAATTTGCATTAGAGTATGAAGGAGAAAATAGCGCAAAGTATGCGAATCGTAATTCAAAAAAAGGGAAACAAAAATGAGGCGTTTTTTACAAACGCCTCATTTTTTTGTGGGATTATAAAGGTTTTTTTAATTATTTGTAAATTTAGTGTTTTCTATTAGCAGAAAAATGCGAAAAAACATAGAAGTAGCAACGTATTACACAAAAACAAACAACAAACAAAAGATTAATGTTGGTTTAATACTGCTTTTACACTAGTTGTTTATATTTGAGTTGTACATAAGATTTGTAAAAGGAGAGAGAAACAGTGAAAAAAACAATCTTTAAAGCTGTAGCGACTGGAATGGTATTTTCGTTATTAATGGGGTGTGGTGCAAAGAAGGAAGAAAGTGCTGGAGCGAAAGTGAAAGATGACAAATTATCTGGATCATTAACTGTTTACACAGCAATTGAAGAAGAGCTTGTACCAATTTATCTTGATTCCTTTAAAAAGAAATATCCTGATGTGAAATTGAACATTGTACGTGATTCAACAGGAGTTATTACTGCGAAATTACTAGCTGAAGGGAAAAATACACAAGCCGATGTTGTATGGGGAACTGCGGCATCAAGTCTATTAGCTTTAGATAAAAAAGATATGTTAAAAGGATACTCTCCAAAAGGAGCAGATCGTGTTCTTCCACAATTTAAAGATGATAAGCAACCTGAAAAATGGGTAGGAAATACTGCATTTATGACGGGGATTGCTGTAAATAAAGAAGAGTTAAAGAAGAAAAATTTACCGATGCCAGAATCATATGAAGATTTAACGAAACCAGAGTATAAAGGAACACTTGTTATGCCACATCCAGCATCATCTGGAACAGGATTTTTAACAGTTTCTGCATGGCTACAAATCATGGGTGAAGATAAAGGCTGGGATTACATGAAGAAACTTCATGATAATATGGCAAGTTATACGCATTCAGGATCAAAACCAGCGAAATTAGCAGGAGCGGGTGAATATCCAGTTGGCGTATCAATGGTTTATAGTGCTTTGAAAGAGAAACAAAAAGGTGCACCAGTTGAAGTTGTATTGCCGAAAGAAGGATTAGGTTGGGAAGTAGAAGCGAACGCACTTATTAAAAAAGATAATGCAAAAAATGAAAAATTAGCGCAAGCATTTTTAGATTGGGCGATTACTGATGATGTAATGAAGTTATACTTCGAGAAAAATGGATTTGCGACAATTAAAAATGATTATAAACTTCCAGATGGATTCCCTAAAGATGTAACAGAAAAGTTATACAAAAAGAATGACTTTAAGTGGGCAGCAGAAAATCGTGACAAAATTTTAGAAAAATGGGAAAAAGAGTTTGGACAAAAAGCAGAACCGAAAAAGTAAGTGAGTGGGAGAGAGAAAAAATGAGCGAATATTTATCAATTCAACACATTCAAAAACAGTTTGATGCATTTACAGCGTTAAAAGATATTTCTTTTACTGTGAACAAAAATGAGTTTGTATGTTTATTAGGCCCAAGTGGTTGTGGGAAAACGACATTGCTTCGAATTTTAGCAGGTCTAGAAGAGGCAACAACAGGTAGTATAGCTGTGAATGGAAAAGATATTACAGCATTACCTCCTGGAAAGAGAAACTTCGGAATGGTGTTTCAATCGTATGCATTATTTCCGAATTTAACAGCACTTGAAAATATTGAATACGGCTTAAAGACAAAAAAATATGGAAAAGCAGAAGTAAAAGAGAAAGCGCTAGAGGCGTTAAAACTTGTAGATTTACTGAATGTAAAAGATAAATATCCTGCTCAAATGTCTGGTGGACAACAGCAGCGAGTGGCACTTGCACGTGCGCTCGCTCTGTCTCCAGATATTTTGTTACTTGATGAGCCGTTATCTGCTTTAGATGCGAAAGTACGTGAAAAGTTACGTAGAGAAATGCGTGATTTGCAAGAGAAAGTAGGAGTAACAACTATTATGGTCACGCATGATCAAGAAGAGGCATTAACGATGGCTGATAAAATTGTTGTAATGAATCATGCGGAAATTATGCAGATTGGAACACCAGAGGAGATTTATCAAAGACCAGCCAATCCGTTTGTGGCAGATTTTATTGGTTCTATTAATTTCTTTTCGAAAAATAACGAAGAGCATGCAATTCGTCCTGAACATGTAACAATTGTACAAAAGGACGGTATTAAAACAGTTGTGGAAAGTATGGAGTTTCGTGGATCTGTATATCGGACGGAAGTGCGAGTCGTAGAAGAAAACACACACCTTTATAATGAGAAAATTGTAGTGGATATATTAGCATCAGAAGTAGAAGTAGCTGATATTAGAAAAGGAAAGCCGATTCAAATCTCTTTCTCAGAAAATCATATGTTGTCATATGGAAAGAAGGTCATTGTATAGATGGAGATGTTAGAAAACTACAAGGTAGAAAGTGCGAAAAAAAAGATTAAGAGAAGTATAGGGAAAGAGGAATGGATCCAAAGGCTTGTAATTATCGGTATGATTCTTTCCTTCCTTATCATACTTGTATTACCACTATTACAACTATTTACACAAGCTTTTTATAATAAAGATGGAGTTTTCATTGGTTTAGCGAATTTCAGTAAATATTTCACAACACCGACTTTAGTTCAGTCTTTACAAAATACGGTATGGATTTCGGGCGCAACAACAATTATTTCAGTTTCAATTGCATTCGTTTACGCATATGCAATTGCCCGTACGAATGTTTTTGGAAAGCGTGTATTTCAGTATGTAGCGTTATTACCATTGTTTGCACCAACGATGATGCATGGTATAGCACTTACATATTTATTTGGTAATCAAGGGCTAGTAACGAAAGGAATGTTTGGGTTATTTGAAGGTATACAAATCCCTTTATATGGACCAGTAGGAATTGTAATAGCTGAAGTTATGTATACATTTCCGCAAGCCTTTCTCATATTACTAATTGCCTTTCAAGGATCCGATTATCGTTTATATGAAGCTTCTAATATGCTAGGGGCGAGTAAAACAAAACAATTTTTCACGGTTACTTTACCTAGTGTAAAGTACGGATTAATTAGTGCAATGTTTGTTGTGTTTACACTTAGTTTCACTGATTTTGGGGCACCAAAAATTGTTGGTGGACAATATAATGTGCTTGCTACTGACGTATACAAACAAGTAATTGGACAGCAAAATATGTCGATGGGTGCAACAGTTGGAATGATTTTATTAATCCCAGCTATATTCGCATTTGCAGTTGATCGTATTACGCAAAGAAAGCAGGCGAATTTCTTATCTTCAAAAGCAGTACCATACAGAATAATAGCTAATAAGAAAAGAGATGTCATCTCATTCATATACTGTAGTGTGATTACATTTATGATCATTCTGTTATTTGTGGCAGTTGGTATTGCTGCAAGTGTGAAAGTATGGCCATATAATATGAGTTTTACATTTGAGCATTTTAATTTTTCGAGTTTAACAGGAGATGGACTTGAAGCATTTAAAAATAGCGTAATTGTTTCAGCAGTTACAGCAGTTATTGGGGCGATTTTAACATTTGTATTTGCATATGCAATTGAGAAAATAGACCAGCTACAATTCTTCCGAAAAACAGGTTACTTTTTCTCTATCGTTCCTTTAGCCATACCAGGTTTAGTACTCGGATTAGGATATGTCTTTTTCTTTAGTCAACCAACGATTCAAATTTTGGGACTATCAGTAACGAACCCGTTTCATTCTTTATACGGAACAATCGCTGTGTTAGTACTAGTAAATATCATTCATTTTTATTCTGTAACATTTGTCACGGCAACGACTGCTTTAAAGAAATTAGATCGAGAGTTTGAGCTTGTTTCGCAGTCGATGGGTATTCCGTTTTATAAAACATTCTTTAGAGTAACGGTACCAATGTGTTTACCAGCAATTTTAGAAATGGTAATGTACTACTTCGTAAATTCAATGGTAACTGTATCGGCAGTTGTATTCCTATATGCAGCTGATTTTAAACTAGCTGCCGTATCAATCGTAAATATGGATGATGCAGGAAATGTGGCGCCAGCAGCTGCAATGAGTGTGCTTATTGTTGTTACAAATATTGTAGTAAGAGTTGTATATGAATGGGGAACGAAAGCACTTCGTAACCGAACTTCACAATGGCAAAAAAGATAAGTAAGAAAGGTGATGGACAGAATGAAAATTGAAGCAGTTATTTTTGATTGGGCAGGGACAACAGTTGATTACGGATGTTTTGCACCACTAGAAGTATTCATGGAGATTTTTCATAAACGGGGTGTAGCAATTACAGCAGAAGAAGCTCGTAAGCCAATGGGGTTATTAAAAATAGATCATGTAAGGGCACTTACTGAGATGCCTCGTATTGCGAGTGAGTGGAATCGTGTTTTCCGACAATTACCAACAGAAGCAGACATTCAGGAGATGTATGAAGAATTTGAAGAGATTCTCTTCGCTATTTTGCCGCGCTATGCTTCGCCGATTAATGGAGTAAAAGAAGTGATTGCTTCTTTACGTGAAAGAGGAATTAAAATTGGTTCAACGACTGGTTATACGAGAGAAATGATGGATATTGTAGCAAAGGAAGCAGCGTTACAAGGATATAAACCTGATTTTCTTGTTACGCCAGATGATGTTCCAGCAGGCCGTCCATATCCATGGATGTGCTATAAAAATGCAATGGAACTTGGTGTGTATCCGATGAACCATATGATAAAAGTTGGGGACACAGTATCAGATATGAAAGAAGGTAGAAATGCTGGAATGTGGACAGTTGGTGTAATTCTTGGCAGTAGCGAGCTCGGTTTAACGGAAGAAGAAGTGGAGAAGATGGATTCGGTAGAACTTCGTGAAAAAATAGAAGTAGTTCGCAATCGTTTCGTTGAAAATGGGGCGCACTTTACGATAGAAACGATGCAGGAACTCGAAAGCGTAATGGAACATATCGAGAAACAAGAACTTATTATTTCATAAAAGGGGAATAGGATCATGACTGAAAATCACTACTTATTATTAACACCAGGACCATTAACGACAACAAAATCAGTAAAAGAAGTTATGCTATACGATTGGTGTACGTGGGATGATGAATATAATACGATGGTGCAAGAAGTAAGAGCTAAACTTGTATCGTTAGCGACGAAGGAAGAAGAGAAATATACAACAGTGTTAATGCAAGGAAGCGGTACGTTTTCAGTTGAAGCAGTAATTGGTTCTGTTATTCCGGCAAATGGGAAGATTCTCGTTTGTACAAATGGTGCGTACGGTAAGCGCATTGTGCAAATGGCAGAGATGTTACAGATTGATGTAGTGGTCAGTCAAACAGAAGAGTGGGAACCTACTAATATTGTAGAAGTAGAGAAGTTATTGCAAGAAGATAAAGAGATTACGCATATTGCAGTTGTTCATTGCGAAACGACGACAGGCATTATAAATCCAATTGTAGATGTATGTAAATTAGGAAAACAGTATGGAAAGGTTACAATTGTTGATGCGATGAGTAGTTTCGGCGGGATTGAAATAGACATTGCTGATTTACAAATTGATTTTTTAATTAGTAGTGCGAATAAGTGTATTCAAGGGGTTCCTGGATTCGGATTTGTAATCGCAAAACGTGATGAATTATTGAAGTGTAAAGGGCAAGGACGCTCTTTATCTCTTGATTTATATGATCAATGGGAAACGATGGAAAAACAAAATGGGAAATGGCGTTTTACTTCACCTACACATGTTGTACATGCTTTTTATCAAGCACTACTTGAACTAGAAAAAGAGGGAGGAGTAAGAGCGCGTTACAATCGATATTACAACAATCAAAAACTACTAGTAAATAGAATGGGAGAAATCGGATTTAAGCCACTAGTAGATGAGGAATACCAATCTCCTATTATTACATCTTTCATTTATCCAAAAGAGGGATTCGAGTTTCAACAGTTATATAACGAATTAAAGCGTTATGGATTTGTTATTTACCCTGGGAAAATTTCGAAAGTGGATACGTTCCGCATTGGAAATATCGGTGATGTACATGAACAAGATATTAATCGCTTAGTTGATAGTATTGCTAAAGGAGCTGTTATTGGGTGAAAGTGTTTTGCTTAGGTGGAGCAGGTAAAATTTGTCGCGAAGCTATTTTGGATTTAGTTCAATTTTCATCTTTTGAGACAATTACAGTAGCTGATTTTAACGAGGTAGAGGGCCGTAAAGTAGTAGAATGGCTCAACGACCCTCGTGTTGATTTTGTAAAAGTAGATGTAACGGATCACGAGGATACGGTTGCAAAAATGATTGGTTATGACATTGTAATGGACGGTACGACGATAAAGTTAAACAGATTGTCGACCCGCTGTATTGCAGAAGCAGGATGTCACGGTGTGAACTTAAATGGATTTGGTGAAGAAAATGAATCGCATGCTATATTTGTTGAAAATGAAAAGATATGTTTACCTGGATTTGGCATGACGCCGGGTGTAACGCAAATGATGGCAATGCATGCAGCAAATCAATTGGATACTGTAGAGTCTGTCCGTGTAAGTCACGGTTCGTATCGTCCGATTGCTTTTTCTGCATCAATTACAGAGACAACGACATATGAATATGATCCATATTTACCATCGCGTACAGTGTATGAAGATGGTGAATTTAAGCAAGTACCTCCGTTTGCGCGTCCGAGAGAAATAGAATTGCCAGAGCCTTATGGTAAGGCAACGCAGTATATCATTCCGCATTCTGAAACGATTACGCTAGCAAAGGCATTAGAAAATAAAGGTGTCAAACTGATAGAGACGAGAGGAACTTGGCCACAGCAAAATATGCAACTTGTACGTGCTTTATATGATTACGGCATATTGCGTAATGATCAGATTGAAATAAACGGGAAAGAAATAGGCATTATGGATTGTATTTCACAGTATTTATTGCAATCGAAAGAAGGGCAAGAAACAGAGCTTTATGGTTATGCACTTCATGTAGAAGTAATAGGTATGAAAAATAATGAGAAGCAAAGACATGTGTTATATCATACACATCCGTTATTTGATGGTTCTGTTGTAGGATGGGAAAAATTAAGAGCGTATACGAGAAACGTCGGTATTCCATTTGGGATTGCTGCAGAGTTAATTGCAAATGGAAATGTAAATAGGGTGGGTGTTGTTACGCCTGAAGAAGCCTTTGAAAATCCACAATTAATTTTTGATGAGCTAGCAAAGCGCGGTATTCATATTCATGAAGAAGTTTCTACTTATAAAGAAAATTATAGCTTTGTATAAGTAAGGACGTTTATAAGGGAGATATAAATGAGGTGAAGCTATGTCTGTAGTAGGAGAAGAAAGAAAGCGAACCATTCTTGAAAAGGTAGAATTTAAAGGGAAAGTAAAGGTTTCAGAATTAGCGAGAGAATTTGCTGTATCAACAGAAACGATTCGTCGATATTTAGAAGAATTAGATCGTGAAAAGAAGCTGAAAAAAGTGTATGGTGGAGCTGTTCAACTTCCAGGCGCTGGAGTAGAGGCACCAATGTTAGAAAGAGAAATGCTACATATAGAAGAGAAGAAAAGAATTGGTTATAAAGCAGCGACATTTGTAGAAGACGGTGATGTCATTGCAATTGATGATGGAAGTACACCGCTTCAAATGGTTCCATACCTTGTTCATCGTAAAAACTTAACGATTGTAACAAGTTCATTTCCAGTCGCAACACAATTAATTTCTTCTATTAATAAAAAGATGTTTCACGGTGAAGTTTTGTTTATAGGTGGAAAAGTATCTCCAAAGCATTCGCGTGTATCAGGGTCTATTTCTCAGCAAGTCATACAGCAATTTCATTTTCATAAAGCGTTCGTTTCGATTGATGGGTTATTACCTAGTTTTGGAGTTTCCAGCTTTGAATTAGAGAAAGCGAAATTGTCAGAGGCGATGATGAAATTAGCTGAGAAAACATATATTTTATGTGATCATACGAAGGTAGGCGTGAAAGGGAATTATCGTATAGCAGCAATTTCGCGTATTCAACACGTAATTTGTGATAAAAAAATGCCATATAGCTTTGAAGAAGAACTTAAGAAGCATAATATACAGTGGACAGTTTGTTAAATACAGTGAAAGCACATAAACTCCCGCCTAATTTTTAGGAGGGAGTTTTATTATCTGTAAATCGTAAAATAAAAGATTTGCAGTTATGCAAAAAGTGGACACATTTTCTCACCTCTTTCATATAATTTACCAATACAAAAAAAGTTGGTCGAAGGAAAGAAGGGAGAACATGTCAGAACGAATATATAATAAACTTGTATTGTACGCGAATATTTTGCAAAAAATCGGTGTCATCAATGAGAAGGAAAAAAGTGAAATTCTTCATACGATAGGTAAAAAAGCCCTTTGAATAAAGGGCTTTTTTATTTTTTATCTTTAAAAATATAAATTTAATGTAATATTCTCATTGACAATGATAATGATATTCATTATCATTTATTTGTGGATAATTGATAATACTTATCAATTGTAAAGATTATATATGATAGGGGATATTATTTTGAAAAAAAATTACATGAAGGCGCTAGTAGTAGCGACAACATTAGCAATTCCATTTGCTACGTACTCTACTCCAGCATTAGCGGCATTAAAAGTTGAAGCAAATCAATCGGTAGCAGCAGCGAGTGATCGCACGTATGATACTGAGATTAAAATATATAAGGACCAAAAAGATGAGCCATCTATGGTTTCTCAATATATAAAAGATCCTAAAGTAACGATTGCAGCTGGCAAAAAAATTGTCACTGTAACAATGCAAGATAGTGATTATTTTCAATATCTTAGAATAGAAGATAGAAACCAGCCTGGTGTATTTCATGATGTGAAGGTTTTGTCAGAAGATAGGAGGAAGAATGGAACGAAAATAGTTCAATTTGAAATTGGTGAGTTTGAGAAGAAGCACAATATGCAAATGCATATACTTATTCCAGCTATTGGATATGATCACAAATATCAAGTTCAATTTGAAATTAAAGATCCAACTGTAGGTAACAAAGAAACAGAGAAACCAGATGATAACTCTAATTCAGGCAATACGGAAACGGATAATCCAGTTGATAATCAAAATATGATAACAGATAACAAATTAAGAGAACTTGTGAATAAAAAAGTATTTAATAGAAAAGATTTAAATACACCAATTACGAAAGAAGAGTTATTACAAGTAAAGGATTTGTTTTTAAATACGAATGAGATACTTGATTATAGTGCATTAAAATATATGCCAAATTTAAAATCTTTAACAGTTGCGAATGCGAAGATAAAAGATCCGTCGTTCTTTGCGAACTTAAAGCAATTAAGTCATTTAGCTTTGCGTGGTAATGAATTTTCAGATGTAACGCCACTTGTTAAGATGGATAATTTAGAATCTCTTGATTTAAGTAATAATAAAATTACAAACGTTGCACCACTAACTGAAATGAAAAATGTAAAAAGTTTATTTCTATCAGGCAACCAAATAGAAGATGTAACAGCATTAGCGAAAATGGAACAACTAGATTACTTGAATTTAGCAAATAATAAAATTACGAACGTTGCTCCATTAAGCGCTTTGAAAAATGTAACATACTTAACTTTAGCAGGTAATCAAATTGAAGATATTAAAGCGTTATATTCATTACCTTTAACAGACTTAGTATTAACACGTAATAAAGTTAAAGATTTATCCGGCATTGAGCAAATGAAGCAATTAGAAGAATTGTGGATCGGGAAAAATGAAATAAAAGATGTTACTCCTCTAAGTAAGATGACACAGTTAAAACAATTACACTTACCTAACAATGAGTTAAAGGATATTACGCCATTATCAAGTTTAGTAAACTTACAAAAGCTTGATTTAGAAGCGAATTATATTTCAGACTTATCACCAGTTAGTAATTTGAAAAAATTAGTATTTCTAAGTTTTGTTGCAAATGAAATCCGTGATGTCCGACCAGTTATAGAACTAAGTAAGACGGCTTATATTAATGTCCAAAATCAAAAAGTATTTTTAGAGGAAACAGAAGTAAATAAAGAAGTAAAAGTACCTATATATGAAAAAGATGGTGAGGTTTCTACGAAAATCCGTCTGAAGAGCGATAACGGTACGTATAGTAATGGTGTAGTGAAATGGAGTACACCAGGTGAGAAAATATATGAATTTGGTGTGAAAGATCCATTCGCGGATACAGGAATTTTCTTTACAGGGTCTGTTATTCAAAATGTAGTAGAAAGTAAAGACGGTAATACGTCTAAAGAAGATGAGAAAACAGAAGTGGTAGAATTTAAAGATGTACCAAAGGGACATTGGTCAGAAGAAGCAATTAATTACTTAGCGAAAGAAAAATTATTTATAGGCTATGGAAATGGTGAATTTGGATTTGGTGATAACATTACTCGTGGACAAGTAGCTCTTCTAATACAAAGGTATTTAAAATTAGAAAATAATCTAGTACCAAAAACGGCATTTACAGATACGAAAGGAAATATGTATGAAACGGCTATTGATGCAGTGGTTCAAGCTGGAATTATGACAGGCTATGGAAATGGTATGTTCCGTCCAGATGGAGTATTAACTCGATATGAAATGTCAGTAGTATTACAAAGAGTATTTCAGTTAAAAGAAAATGAAAATAGTGCAGAGAATTTTAAAGATATACCAAATGACCATTGGGCGAAAGGATATGTGAAAGCTTTAGTGGATAATAAAATATCAAAAGGCGATGGGGAAGGGAATTTTTTAGGAGATAATTTCGTAACACGTGAACAATATGCACAGTTTTTATATAATGCAATAAAGAAATAAAGTGAAACTTTAATCAGTGGGGGTTTTGTTCAT
>NZ_JBEUTW010000263.1:0-5150 GCF_040492675.1 Bacillus sp. AP50 | reverse complement strand
CTACTATTTATAGAATTACACTGAGCTTTAACAAGTTTATGCTTATATATTGATTCTCTTATTTATTGTCACCAATGTTGATGAATTTATGCATAGCTTATTCTATACACAAATAGCTTTTTGAATTATCTTTTCAGAATAAATAAAGGAGACTTTCTCTTTTATGCACTTTCCCCTTACCAGTCTTAAATTTCCCTTTAATCAACAATAAGAACAAATCTTCAATATAGTACATCTTCTTTGAACTACCCCCACTTTCAATTCCTAAGTAAAGAGTTCTATCGAACTCTAATTGATTAGGCTAACCCTGCAGTCCTTGCGGTTAGAAGCCTTATCGCTTCACTCTTTAGATTGATACTTGCGTTAATATCCCTATCATGGTGTGTACGACAAGAAGGACAGTCCCATTCACGTAGGTTTAGATTTTTAACGTCTTTATTTTGATATCCACAATATCTACCAGAAGGGTTCTGTCTAACTGTAGCATTTACAATACGCCCCTCTACTTCGCGACTTTTGGCAAATCGAACAAGGCCTAGTTTCGGCAACTTTATTTTGTTCCCTACAACGGCAATGTTTTCATTTGTTTGTTTTGTGGTATAAGATTGTACGTTGTTCTTCTTAGATTTAAAGCGCGGTGCGCTGTTTTGTTTTTTGAAAAAGCGCGTATAAGCATCCGCAAGGTTGCGAACAGACGACTGAATCGCAATACTATCCACTTCTTTTAGCCAAACAAGCTCTTTCTTCATGGCAGGTAGTTTGGCAGAGCATATACCATAGGTCAAGCCTTTTCCTGTCTCTTTGTATGCGTGATCCCATAAGGATAAAAAATGATTGAATACAAAGCGAGAACACCCAATCGTTTTGTTGATTAGAATTGCTTGTGCTTGATTTGGATAGATACGAAACTTATAGGCTTTATTAATCATTATTTGATTCACCTCCATTTCGGTATATGACTATTATACACCGAACATACATTCGATAGATAGTAGAGTAATACTTTCTATATGTCGAACAATTAAGATGGCTTCCTGCCATCTCTTGTTCGAGGTCAATTCATCTCCCACCTACTCACTGGACTGTGACCCTTCACGCCCCTTGAGGAAGGAGTCTTCTTGGCTAAAATGATAAAATAAAACAAAACCATACGTAAGATAATTTTACTATTACAAATAATGACATAGTCTGTTTCACCTTTTACATTATCTAAAAAAGAACTTGTAGGAATTCTTACAAGTTCTTTTTTATTTCCTTTATTCTCTTCTTATTTACATACGCAAGATTTATACATTTGGTGGTGATACATACTATATTTATCCGATAAAACAATCTAAAAATTAATACATAATTGATCGTTTTAAGAAAAAGAAATTTCATAAATCTTCAATCACAGTTTCTTAGTTCACCTAATAGAACGTATAAAGACTCATATCATCTTTTGATTATTTTTGGATGTTTTATTCTACGTATATTCGACACGAATTGATTGTTTTTTATGAATTTTCTTGAAAAATATTGTAATATCACTCCATTTTTTCTTCTATTTTGTTATGATGTTTATAATTAAATTGGATTAGGATTTTTTTAGAAAATGGGGGCGTATATTATGAGTGTCTCAGTAAAAGGAAATGAGCAATTAACCTCTCTATTGAACGACTGGTATCGATCTATGCTATCTCAGCAAGTTATAAAAGCTACTAATCTAAAAAAGAAAATTGATGAAAAAATTAATAAGTTAAGCATTGAACCGAATCAAGAGCATCAGGATCAAAATTTGTTACTATACTATTCACTACTCGAATTTCGTTACAAGGTCTTAACAGATAGCCTTGGTATTCAACAAAATAGTTTTGATACTATTAGCGATTATGATATGCCTACAGATCAATTTCTACAATTCTATTATCATTTTTTCAAATCCATTCATTCCACTTTTATATCAAATTATACTGAGGCAGAGGAACATTATAAACTAGCAGAAAAAATATTGGTAGCTATACCAGATGAAATTGAACACGCCGAATTTTACTATAGAATTGCTACTTTCTATCACCATACCTATAACAATCTCGCTTCTATCGAATACGCAAATAAATCGAGAGCAATCTTTTCAAAGTACGAAGGTTATGAAGTAAAAACAGCCTTTTGTAATAGTTTGCTAGGTGGTTGCTGCATCTATTTAAAACAGTACGAACAAGCAGAAGAATATCTACATTGTGCAATTGATTTACTACAAAAAAATAGGGAAGAAGATTCCTTGTTATACGTAAAAAATACTATGGGGTGGCTGTATTCTGATCAAAGTATGTCTACTTTAGCTATTCGTCACCTTTCAGAAGTAACAGAGAAAATCCCTACACACTTCAAGGCCATCTTCCTACAAGCTAAGGAACATTATAAGTTAGGAGAACAATCAACGGCCAGCCAACTCGTTGATAAGGGACTACAGATTTGCAGAGAGATTCATAACGAAGAATATACACACCACTTCTCTATTTTAAAAAAATTAAATGAAAATATTCCATTGGAAGAATTAGAAAAAATCATTCAAGAAGGAATCTTATACTTTGAGGAAGAAGAATTATGGGAATATGTTGTCGAATACGCCGAATTATTTGCCACAAAATGTAGACAATTAGAGGACCACCAAAAAGTAAGTGACTATTTCCATATTTGTTATCAAGCAAGACAAAAATCAATCGCAAAAGGAGTGTTAAAATAATGAAAAAAATTAGCTTATTATTATCAAGCATTGCTTTTATTGGGGTATTAACGGTGGGAATTTTTCAGTTTTCTAAAACAGATCAGCTTGCTACTCATGGGCATTATCCTGCTCCTTCATATAGTGTTGGCGATTATGGTGGTGCACCACCACAAATTTAATGTAAATGTATTTAAAAACCCTCCAAATGGAGGGTTTTTAAATGGCTTATCTGCCTGTTCAATACGCATAGAGAGTACATATTATACTTATTTACTATGTTATAAGATTTTTCATTTCCACTCTGTAACAAGATTCTAGCATTCTCTCCTAGAATCTCAACTTAAATCTTAAATCCACCAATTAACTCTTGAAGTTCTTCCGCCATCTGTGCTAATTGTATTGCTGAAGAATTTATCTCTTCCATAGAAGCATGTTGTTCCTCAGATGAACCAGCTATCGTTTGCATACTTGAAGAATTTTCTTTTACAGCCATAGCTATTTGATCAATCGATGTATCGACTTTCATTGCATCAGTAGTCATTGTATTAGATAGTTCCACCATATCATGCACTTTTGACACAATATCATTTGCAGATTTTGAAATCTCATAAAAACTTTGTTTTGTATCGTTAGCAACTTTAATTCCCGACTGTACTTCTACGCCTACTTCATTCATAGCTTTTACAGTCTCATGTACGTCTGCTTGTATTTCCTGAATTAAACTTCCAATTTCCATTGAAGATCCGGATGATTGCTCCGCCAACTTTCTAACTTCATCGGCAACAATTGCAAACCCTCTCCCCTGTTCCCCAGCTCTAGCTGCTTCAATCGCTGCATTTAATGCTAATAAATTTGTTTGTTCCGCAATATTTTGAATCGCTTCTAATATACTGCCAATTTGCTGTGATTTCTTATCTAATAATTTTATGACATTATCGGATTGAGAAACAGAGTGATGGATAGACTGCATTTGTGTTACAGTTTGTTCTACTAATTGTTCACCTTCATTGGCTTTTTGTTTAGTGTATATGGATGAAGCCGATACTTCAGAAGCATTCTCAGCTACGTATTGAATATTTCGTGTTACCTCACCAATTAATTCAGCTCCAGACTCAACTTCATTATTTTGAACCTCTGCACTGTTCGAGATTTCTTCCATCTCTTTTGTAATTTGTTCTGTCGCAACACTTGCTTGCTCTACACTAGCAGTTAGTTCCTCAGAAGACGCAGCTACATGTCCTGCAGATGTGTTAATTTGAGAAATAATATTACGTAACGACTCTGCCATTGTATTGAAACTACCACCTAATTGACCAAGTTCATCCTTTGAACGAATATCTATTTTCTCGGTTAAATCTCCTTGACTAATTCTTTGAGCTGAAATGACTAATTGTCTTAGTGGAGTAATTATAGATTTGAGTATGAATAGAATTACAATTCCACCTAACAATAATGAAGCACCTATTATAGTGAGCGTTTTATAAAAAATAGGATTGGTAGCTTCTTCAATTTCTTTCGTAGGCATTACGCCAGCTATTTTCCAACCTGTTTTTTTATTTGTCTTAAAGCTTATGTTTCGATCTTCACCATTGAGGCTATAAGTAATTACTCCATCTTCTGTCTTGTACAATTCATCCACTAAAGTTTTATCTAATTTCTCTCCAGGTTTTAGTGATGGATGAACAACTATAGTTTTATCTTGACTAACTATAGATACAAATCCTTGCTTCCCAATTTTTATCATTTTAGATGTTTTTACGATATCTTTAATATTCAAATCTACGCCAATGACACCACTTTTATCTGCATTCTGCTTTGCAATTGCAATTACCATATTTCCTGTAGACTTTGATTTATATGGAGATGAAACAATAATCTCTCCATCTGCTTTTACTGCATCCTTGTACCAACTGCTTTCTAGCGGATTAAACCCTTCTGGTATTTTTCCAACAGGTGCATGAATAAATTGATTGTTACTGGATGCCGTATAAATCGTTTCTATCTCTGGATGTAACTGTATATATTGATCAAATTTATTCTGTACATTTTGCGATTGTTCAGGATTATAATCCCCTTGTGTGAGTACCTTTGCAAAATGAGCGATATCTGTATGCTTATTTTCTAATTCATCATCAACAATCTTATCTAAAATACTTATATTATCTTTTGCTGATTGTAGAATTGTTTCATTAAGATCTGTTTTTGCTTTATTATAAGATGATACTCCTACGATAAGGCTTGGTATAATTAATATTGCTATAAATGCCATAGACAACTTCGTTTTAAGCTTTATTTGCCCCAATCTTTCTTTTATATTAAACACTAGCCACTTCTCCTTTTCATTTTTACTACTTATATAGTTTATTTAAATTTTTCTCCTTTACTTTTCCACATTCATTTATGGTACCATTCGAAATGAAACCACAATTACATCCTATTATCC
>NZ_JBEUTW010000262.1:0-7919 GCF_040492675.1 Bacillus sp. AP50 | reverse complement strand
AAATTAATATTTGCGAAATGAATAAAAGAATGTATAATGATAGACAAATAGTGCAAACGTTTTCATAGATTGAGATATTGTTTGCGCTTCAATTAAACTATTAAATGCAAACGTTTTCAGTTACTGAGGTACATAGACAATTTAGGGAGGTTTTTGGGATGAAGAAAGCATTATCATTATTAACGGTTTCAGCATTATCTATTGGTATGTTATCTGCATGTGGACCGAAAGATTCAGGGAAAAAAGAGGAAAGTAAAGCGAAAAAAGACTATGATCTTCTTGTTTGGGAAGATGATAAAAAAGGTGTTGGTTTAGAACCAGCAGTGAAAAGCTTTGAGGAAAAATATAAAGTAAAAGTAAAAGTTGTTGAAATGCAAATGACAGATCAAGTGAAGAAGTTACGCCTTGATGGGCCAGCGGGGACTGGACCAGATGTTGTAACATTGCCACACGATCAAATCGGAAATGCAGTAACAGAAGGTTTACTTTCTGAAGTGAAAGCAGATGATGCTGTAAAGAGTAAATTTACTAATTCATCAATAGAAGCACAGACATATAACGGAAAATTATATGGTTTACCAAAAGCAATTGAGACACCAGTCTTTATTTACAATAAAAAACTAATGCCAAAAGCGCCAGAAACGATGGACGAGCTGTTTAACTTCTCAAAAGAATTTACGAAAGATGGCAAGTACGGATTTTTAGCATTAGGAGATAACTTCTACTTTGCTAATGCATTCATGGCAGGTATGGGCGGTTATGTATTTGGTGAAAAAGATGGAAAGCCAAATGCAAGTGATGTTGGATTAAATAATAGTGGAGCAGTACAAGGTGCTGAATATCTTCAAAAATGGTACAAGGAAAAATTATTCCCAAAAGGTATTATCGGTGAATCAGGTGGGCCTGCTGCTGATGGACTATTCAATGAAGGAAAAGCAGCTTCTATCATGAATGGCCCATGGGCGTTCCAAGCAATGGAAAAGAACGGGATTGATTATGGCGTTGCTCCAATGCCGAAATTACCAAATGGTCAACCAATGAAAACGTTTGTTGGGGTTAAAGGATGGCATGTAACAAGTTTCTCTAAACAAAATGATTTAGCTACAAAATTCACTGAGTGGGTAACAAATGAAGAAAACGCAAAAATTCGATTTGAGAAAACAAAAGAAATTCCTCCAGTAAAATCAGTAATGGAAGATCCAATTATTAAAGATAACGAAGCTGCAAAAGCAGTTGCAACGCAATCTGAAAATGGAATTCCAATGCCAAACATTCCAGAAATGCAAGAAGTTTGGAAACCAGCTGGAGATGCGCTTCAATTAGTTGTTACAGATAAAGAGGCACCAAAAGCGGCGCTTGATAGTGCAGTGAAACAAATTAAAGGTAATATTGAGGCAAATCATAACAAGAAAAAATAAGGTGAAATTCGTGCCTCTAATATGAGAGGCACGAATTCTCTCCCTTCCATGTAGGAAGAAAAAAGGGGGAAGGAACATGCAAACATCTATGGAACCAGCAAATGGGTTAAACCATTCAAAGCATAGGAAAATGGCAACCATGTTATCAATCATTCCAGGCGTGGGCCAAATGTATAATAAACAATTTGTAAAAGGTCTTATTTTTCTAGTATTAACAGGTTCTTTTATTGTAGCCTTTGCTGATTTATTAAATATGGGATTATGGGGTATTGTAACGCTTGGTACAGAAGTTCCACGTGACCATTCTGTCTTTCTATTAGTAGAAGGAATCTTGGCCCTTATCGTTATCGCTTTTGGGCTAGGCATATATGCATTTAACTTATATGATGCATACCAAAATGGAAAGAAACGTGATAGCGGAACACCGTTAAATTCTGTAAAAGAGCAATATCGTAATTTGTTAGATCAAGGTTTTCCTTATTTAATGGTTTCACCAGGTTTTCTACTACTTATCTTTGTGGTCGTATTTCCAATCATCTTCGTAATTTTAATTGGATTTACAAACTATGATTTATATCATTCTCCTCCAGCTAAATTAGTAGATTGGGTGGGCTTTAAAAACTTTATTGATATTTTCACTTTACCGATGTGGAGAGAGACATTTGTAAGTGTATTCTCTTGGACTGTCATTTGGACATTCGTTGCAACAACATTACAAGTTGCACTTGGTATTTTCTTAGCGATTATCGTAAATCAGCCTGGTATTAAAGGAAAGGCGATTATTCGAACAATCTTCATTTTACCGTGGGCGGTTCCAGCATTCGTATCTATTCTTGTTTTCTCTGGTATGTTTAATGAAACATTCGGAGCGATTAACAATCAAGTATTAGCTTTATTCGGAATTGAAAAGATTGCTTGGATGACAGATCCATTTTGGGCGAAGATTGCTTTAATTATGATTCAAACGTGGCTTGGGTTCCCGTTTATCTTTGCGATGACAACAGGTATACTGCAATCGATTCCGGGAGAATTATATGAAGCGGCTACAGTAGATGGAGCGACAGCTTGGCAACAGTTTCGTAAAATTACATTGCCACTTGTGTTATATGCAACAGCACCAATATTAATTACGCAATATACGTTTAACTTTAATAACTTTAGTATCATCTATCTATTTAATGGTGGAGGTCCTGCTGTAGCTGGACAAGACGCAGGTGGAACGGATATTTTAATTTCATGGATTTATAAGTTAACGATGACTTCAGCGCAGTACGGAAAAGCAGCAGCTCTTACAATGATATTATCGTTAATTGTTATTACAGTTGCGTTATGGCAATTTAAGAGAACAAAATCATTCCAAGAAGAGGATATGATGTAAATGAATATTAAAAGACAGAAGATGTTACGTCTCTCATTAAGTTATTTAGTTATTTTCGTAATGTGTGCCATCATTTTCTATCCGTTATTATGGATTATTGGCTCATCGTTTAATCCAGGTGATAGTTTATCTGGATCAAGTATTATTCCACAAAATGCAACGTTAGATCATTATCGTAAGTTATTAGATCTAGAGAATAGTAATTACTTACTATGGTATAAAAACACATTAAAAGTAAGTGTTTTAACGATGATTTTCTCAGTGTTAGCAATTAGTTTTACCGCTTATGCATTTTCGAGATATCGTTTTGTTGGAAGAAAAAATGGTTTATTAACATTTTTAATTCTGCAAATGATTCCAAACTTTGCAGCGTTAATTGCTTTATACGTATTAGCTCAATTAACAGGATTAATTGATACACACCTTGCATTAATTTTAATTTATGTAGGCGGGGCTATTCCGATGAATACATGGCTTATGAAAGGGTATTTTGATACGATTCCGAAAGAACTGGATGAATCAGCTCGAATGGATGGAGCAGGACATTTTCGTATTTTTTGGCAAATCATTATGCCACTTGCAAAGCCAATCGTAGCGGTTGTAGCGTTATTTACTTTCATTGGTCCATTTACAGATTTCATTTTAGCGAGTATTATTTTGCGAACACCAGAAAATTATACTTTAGCAGTTGGATTATATGAAATGGTTGCGAAGAAATTCGGTAATGAATTTACAACGTTTGCAGCGGGTTCTGTGTTAATTGCGATCCCAATTTCAATTTTATTCCTATCACTACAAAAATACTTTATTTCTGGTTTAACAGCTGGAGGTACAAAAGGATGAAAAATGGGACATTACGTCCCATTTTTCTTTTCATCTCCCTATAAATAAGTTTATAGGGAGATGAAAAGAGATTTGACATCACATGTGAAAAGAAGTGAAATAAATAGTATATTATAGTATAGGAAAAAATAGCTATATCCCTTACAATACATGAAGAGGGAGAATAGGATTAGTTTTGCAAGATATAAGAAATGAAAGTTTATGACTTGCAATGAGTGCGAGATAAAATATATGAAAAATGGCAGAGAAATGAGAGGAGGGGGATTTTTATGACAGTTACAATTAAAGATGTGGCGAAGCAAGCGAATGTTGCACCATCAACAGTTTCTCGTGTAATTGCTGATAATCCAAGTATAAGTGAAAAGACAAAGCGCCGTGTTAGGAAAGTGATGAGTGAATTAGGGTATCATCCCAATTTAAATGCGAGAAATCTTGCGAACCAAACGACGAAAACACTTGGTCTTGTTATGCCAAGTTCTGCAAGTAAAGCTTTTCAAAATCCATTTTTCCCAGAAGTTATAAGAGGGATTAGTTCATTTGCACACGTAGAAGGTTATGCGCTTTACATGTCGACAGGTGAAACGGAAGAAGAAATTTTTAATGGTGTCGTAAAGATGGTACAGGGACGCCAAATTGGTGGCATTATTCTTTTATATTCAAGGGAGAATGATCGGATTATTCAATATTTACATGAACAAAATTTCCCGTTTGTTTTAATAGGAAAACCATATGATCGAAAAGATGAAATTACATATGTAGATAATGACAATTATACAGCTGCAAGAGAAGTGGCAGAATATTTAATTTCATTAGGGCATAAGCAAATCGCGTTCATTGGTGGTGGATCAGATTTACTTGTAACGAGAGATCGTTTAGCTGGTATGAGTGATGCCTTGAAATTAGCAGACATTGTATTACCAAAAGAATATATTTTACATTTTGATTTTTCGAGGGAAAGTGGTCAACAAGCTGTTGAGGAATTAATGGGACTGCAGCAACCGCCAACGGCAATTATGGCAACGGATGACTTAATTGGACTTGGTGTGTTAAGTGCTCTTTCTAAAAAAGGATTCGTTGTACCGAAAGATGTTTCTATTGTAAGCTTTAATAATGCTTTATTATCAGAAATTGCGAGCCCTCCACTTTCGACAGTTGATGTGAATATTTATCAGCTAGGATATGAGGCAGCAAAAGCTTTAGTTGATAAAGTAGAGAATGCAGAATCCACTGCAAAGTGTATCATTATTCCTCATAAATTACTAAAACGTCAAACTTGTGATCATTATGCATAAAAAAGCTAAGAGTTTAACTCTTAGCTTTTTTCATTAGAAAGGCTTCTAATCGGTCGCAGCCTTCTTTTAAAGTTTCGATACTATACGCATAGGACAAGCGAAGGTAGCCTTCACCGTATTCAGAGAATGCTGTTCCAGGAACTACAGCTAGTCCCGCTTCTTTGACAAGATCAAGTGCAAAATCAAATGATGAAGATGTCAAATGACCAACATATGGGAATAAGTAAAATGCACCTGTTGGCTTTTCAACTGTTAATCCCATTTGAGTGAGTCTATTATATACGTAATCACGGCGTTTTTTATATTGGTGGCGCATCATTTTTGGTGCGTCTTTAGCTGCTGTTAATGCTTCAATTGCAGCGTATTGAGCGATTGAAGTAGCACACGTTACATTGTATTGATGAACTTTTAATATGTGTCCTGCTAAATAGCTTGGTGCGAATAAAAGTCCAACACGCCAGCCGGTCATAGAATGTGATTTAGATAAACCGTTAATGACAATTGTCTTTTCACGCATTTCTGGGAAATGTGCGATAGATGTATGCTTTTGTTCATATACAAGCTCGCTATAAATTTCATCTGAAAGGACGAAAATATTTTTATCTTTTAAAACATCTACAATATCTTTTAATTCTTCTGTGGATAAAGTTACACCAGTTGGATTAGAAGGATACGGTAGTACGATACATCTTGTTTTTTCTGTAATAGCATTTTTAAGCGCTTCAGCTGTTAAACGAAATCCAGTTTCACGAACATCTACAAAAATAGGCGTTGCACCGCATAATCGAATAATAGGTTCGTAGCCTGGATAAATAGGAGCAGGTAAAATTACTTCTGTTCCTGGCTCTAAAATCGTTCGGAATGCAACATCAATTGCTTCGCTAGCACCGATTGTAACGATGGTTTCGTTTTCAGGTGAGTAATGTAAATCGTAGTTATCTTTTACGAAGTTACAAGCTGCCTTACGTAATTCTAGTAAACCAGCGTTATGTGTATAGCTTGTATAGTTTTCTGTAATAGCCCGTTTTGCCGCTTCTTTCACGAGAGAAGGTGTAGGGAAATCGGGTTGTCCAATTGTTAAAGAAATCAAATTACCATAGTTTTGAATCATGTTAGAGAATTGACGGATTCCAGAAATTTGGATATCCTTCACTCTAGGGTTAATGAATTGTTCCATTGTATCTCCCTTTCTTCCGTTTGAAAATTAAGTTCATTTTATCATATTTTCTATGATTACGCTTTGTATATGTTATTTAGAAAGAGAGAGAAAAGAGAAAAAAAGCCGCTATAAGCGACTTTTTAATATCCGTATTCCCAATCTATTTCATCTTCATTCCAGAGTACAGAGGATACCTTGCCAAGGTGAACAACTGATTCGTTCACAGCACATGTGCAGTTTTCTTCTCCCGCTTTATGCTGTAACTCTTCATATACTGATTTTTCAACATTTTCTAGAACAACCAAATTTTCTTCTTTTAAAACAAGCGTAGTACCCGCCATATTTATCTTCCTCCTACTAAAGTAATGATCACTTATTTGTAAACATAGATAGTATGGATTATATGCTGTATTTTGCTATAGTTGTCCGTCTAAAAAAGTATTTTTATATTTTCTTTGTAATCCGTATTCATTGTATACTGCACGAAGGAAATTTGGTACAGGGTTTACAATCATTTCGAAAATCTGTAACAATTATTATGAGTTGTTAACAAAGAATTAACAAATATGTTAAGAAAAATCAAAATTTTAAAACAAATACACCTATAAAATGATATAATCATATCAAAATACATATAGGGGATGAGAGGTTATGGAGCTTATCCGTGATTTATTGATTCAAATTGCCATCATAATTTTGCCACTATTTTTATATGAAGCGATTCGTTTAAATCGCTATCAAGAAATGCCTCCGAAGCCAAATCGTTACTTTATTATGTTTTTATCTAGCGTTACGCTCGTTCTCTCCATGACATACTCTATTTGTTTTGGCAATGTGTGTGGGTATAACTTTCACCCCATTCCAATTGTCAGTGGTTTTTTATATGGTGGGATTGTTGGTTTAATCCCAGCGGTTATTTTTGTTGCATATGAATGGTTACTAAAGGGAATGAGCTTTCTTCCAGTTTTAGAAGTAATATTTTTATTGATAGTTCCGCTATTTTTATCAAAGAAATGGTCTCTTTTTTCAAGGGATAAGAAATTAATTTTAGCATTTATGATTTCATCATTTTATGTGCTTGTTTCTTTAGTATTAGGCATGATTAATGTTCTTTTGGAAACAGGATTTACACCGTATATTTCGCAAATATATAGCGGATTTATATTTGCCTCGCTTATCATGGTCATGACAATGGTATTCCAGGTGTATTTAACTGAATATTTAAATGAAAATGCATTGCTACGTACAGAGATGCAAAAATCAGAAAAGCTTAATATTGTAAGTGAGTTAGCAGCAAGTGTGGCACATGAAGTTCGAAATCCACTAACTGTTGTTCGTGGATTTATCCAATTGCTAGAAAGTACGGAAGATGTGAAGAATAAGGATTATATGCGTCTCGTATTAGCTGAATTGGATCGGGCGGAACAAATTATTTCAGATTACTTAAATTTAGCAAGGCCGCAAATTGAGAAAAAAGAACACATTTGTTTATCAGCCCAATTAATAGAAATGACCACTCTTATGTCGTCATTTGCAGCGATGCAAGGTGTATATTTACAAGTTGAAATTTCAGAAAGCCTTTATACGATTGGTGATAAGACAAAATTGAAGCAAGCTATTATGAATGTTGTTAAAAATGGTATTGAAGCAATTCAAGGAAATAAAGGATATTTAAAAGTAACAGCTATTCAAAAAGATGAAACAATCATAATAAGAGTTAAAGATAGTGGTGTTGGTATGACGAAAGAACAGTTAGCAAGGCTTGGGCAACCATATTATTCTTTAAAAGAAAAAGGGACAGGATTAGGACTTATGGTAACATTTAGTAT
>NZ_JBEUTW010000261.1:0-6433 GCF_040492675.1 Bacillus sp. AP50 | reverse complement strand
TCATACTCTCGCTTGACGATATAATACTTTGTACCTGACTCTTTTATAGCATACATATTTCTATCTTTATGCCAACGTAATGTGTAGTGCTTTTGATGGTTTATCGCTAATTGCTGCATATACAAAATATCATTTGAAAACTGTCTCAAAAATTGTTCAACTTTTTGTCGCTCGTATAAGGAATGAACACTAAAATACGTAACTATACTTAATACAGAAATAACAAATAAAACGAGTAACATTTCTAAAAAAGTAAACCCTTGTTGTTTCACAATGCCCTAATTGATACTGTGCCATCATCTGATATATGAATAGATTCGCCATTCGGACACTTATCAGTTGTAATATACTTTTCATCTGCCAGTTCTTTTAACGATGGAATTTTATTATGTTGTAATTGATATACTTGTATTTGTGCTTCTATAGATTTCACGTAAGCTGCACACCCTTTTCCTTGGACCGATGAACGCTGTGTAACTACATTTGGAATAATTAATAGTAATAATATAGTTATGACAACCATTACTAATAGCATCTCTAACAGAGTAAATCCTTCCTCATTCTGCATACAAATGCCCCCTAAATAGAATTCATCATTTGAAACATCGGCATAATCATCGCTAAATACATAAGGACAACGATTCCTCCAATACATGTAAATAAAATAGGCTGAATGATAACTAACATATGTTTAATTTTTCGTTCCATCTTTTCCATAATAAGATCGCTATAGTCACCTAATTCAATCCCTAAATTGCCGTTTGCTTGTCCATGCGTAATAACATAAGAAAGTTCTTTCTCGTAATACCCACTTTTAGCAATGATAGATTGTAACTGTTCTCCTCCAATTAATTGTCTTTCAATCCGATTCGCTTCATATTGAAAGAACGGATGATATCTTTGCTCCATCATTATTGTTAAAGCTTCGCATACTGATAGTCCACCATTTAATAAACCACTCAACTGAGTAGCAAAATAATGTGAATGCTTTAAAATAAGAAATGTTTTGATGAGAGGAATACGAAGCATGATTTTTACCTGTCTAATATGTGGAAGTTTCCTAAAATACAACATGTATAAACTACATCCAATAATAACAGTTAAAATAGCGGTTAAAATAATGTATGGTAGCAGTTTTATTGCACTTAAAATTTGTTCTGTAAGTAGTGGTGTATTAGAACCGAACGAACTATAAACCATTTCAACCTGAGGTAATAAAATGAGGTTAAAAATAAAAAGCATGATTAGTAGAAAAAACATCAAGAACATAGGATACTGCATTATTTTCATCATGTCTCTCCTATACTTATCTTTCTTATAAAGAAGTGCACTTCCTTGTTGCAAAGCAAAAGAAATATCACCATGTTGCTCGGCATAAAATAGATAACTTAACATGTCCTGATGAAACTTTAACTGATGAAAAGAATCGTGTAGACTTTTCCCATCTTTTAACCCCTCAATCATGCGCTGCAATTGTACTTTCTTTTCTACAGGTAATTGAAACTGTAAAAATTCTAATGCTTGTAAAAGAGAGTAGCCTTTTTCTAATAATTCTCCTAAACGTTTCAACAATACTACTTGATCACTTAAACTCCAAGTTTTCTTAAACATAAACATCTTCTTCTAAAAAACCTAAAGCATATCCTTTTCGTATTGACGATTCTAAAGTCTCATGTTTGTAAGTAACACATTCTCCATCTGCTTCTTTAAGTGCTTGTTTTAACTCATGTCCATATAGTAGCTCATAAATGCTTGCTTGCCTTACTTGCCTCATTGATTTACATAAAGTTGAGCACTTTCCTCTGCAAAACGGACACTTCAATTCGACAAGTCGCTGTGCAGCTACAGCCAATAAAGACTGTTCAATCTCTTGCCTCGTTATACCATAATCCATGAAACGAATGATTGCTCCTTTCGCATCATTCGTATGCAGCGTTGTCATTACTAAATGTCCTGTCAAACTTGCTCTTATAGCTATTTTTGCTGTTTCCTCATCCCGGATTTCACCGACTAAAATAATATCTGGATCATGACGTAAAATAGCCTTTAATCCTGTTTCATATGTGAGACCCGCTTTTTCATTTATTTGAATTTGTAATACATCGTCACTTCTTTTTTCAACCGGATCTTCAAGTGTAATGATGCGACGTGTTTTCTTTTTTCTAATTACTTCTAATAATGCATACATTGTCGTCGTCTTCCCAGATCCAGTCGGTCCAGTAAACACGAGTAGCCCCTGTGAATAGCGTAAAAACGAGAGTAGTTTTGCTGCCGTACTTGGAAATAACGAAAGATGTGATAAGGGCTGAACAGATGCTTGTAAATGAAGGCGAATAACGAGACTTTCTTGATATACTGTTGGAAGTGTTGAAAGGCGTAAATACACTTCTTGTCCATCAATTTGCAAATACAGCGAACCATTCTGTGGCTTCCGTTTCTCTCCTATGTCCATAGATGCTAAAAATTTGAAATGTGAGACAAGTTTTTCTCCAAACTCCTTTTCAATACACTGGCTCGTCATTAAATCTTTTCCTATACGTAGTTGCACCGCTACATCCTTCTGCCGGGGCACAATATGTAAATCTGACGCTTGTACCCTACACGCTTCTTTTAAAATTGTATTCGCGAAAATTTCAATCCCATTCATCACTTTTCCCTCCTCACTATGTATATAGCATGAAAACATTCGCAATAAAAATTTGGACTTTTGTATTTTCAATAGAGGAAAAAGGAAAAATATGTTTGTGAAATTATGAACAATTTCCGAATTATTGTCTGAAATTACCTATACTCATGTTTATCTGTATTATAATGTTATTATCTTGGATAAAGTGATAAAGGTGGAGATCCTCATGGAACAAGCTTTAAAAATTACAGGTGTATTATCTGACCCAACTCGTTATTACATTTATAAATATATTTCGCAAAAACATAGTTACGTAACGGTACAAGAAATTGCAGATGAGTTTGACATTCATCCAAACGTAGCGCGTTTACATTTATCTAAATTAGAAGATGTTCATATGCTAAAATCGGAAACGAAGAAAACTGGAAAAGGCGGACGACCGAGCAGATTGTATGTCTTATCTGAAGATGTTATCCAATTACAATTTCCATTCCGTGATTATCAATTGTTAGCAAGAATCGCATTTAATTCTTTACTTAGCCTTGGCGCTGCTGGTGAGAAAGCGCTATACGAAACAGGAAAACAATTCGGAGCTGAATTAATGCAACAACATATGCAACGTTTAAATGTGAGTGAAGATGCTTTAACAGTGGAACAAAAAGTTCAAATTGCAAAAGAAGCTTTCTCAACAGCTGGCTTATCACCTGCATTTGAATTAAGTGCAGATGGAACAAAAATTTTCTATGATGTACACAATTGTCCATTTAAAGAAGTTGCTGTTCATCATCCAACTGAAATTTGTAACATGCACGGAGATATGATGAAAGGAATTTTTGAAATCCTATTCCCTAACATGGAATTAACTCGAAATGATAGTCTATTAGATGGATGTAAATCTTGTAATTATAAACTAACAATTTAATTTCTCATATAAAAAGAAGCCAATAATAATTGGCTTCTTTTTATATGAATGAATATTTACAATAGTAAGAAAAATAAACTATAATGAGGTGAGGTTTACTTTTTTTAGAAAAGGAGGGAGATGGCATGGAGCGCATGTTTCGCGTTCTCGGCTTTTGGACTGGAATTTTCTCGGTTATGTTTTACGTAGGGGATATGCAACAGACCGCACTACTATTTTTAGGACAAACAGGTTTCTTCGTACTTTTAAGCTATTTAAAATTAACAGAGCGTATGTATATATACGTATTTGGGGCATATTTAACTGTTTTCTTCATAGGATTTACATACTACACGACGTTTTTACTTGTCCCTGGGGCTGGACATTAAAAGATGGCATTTTGCCATCTTTTTTTAATTCCGGAATTTCCTAGTTGACTTATAGGTTTTATTGCCTTATATTCTATATAACAGATTGGAATTAGGGGGAATCAACATGAATACACTGCTTGTCGGAATTAACGTTGCAGTCATGCTCATTTTAGTTGGCGTATTATATTATATGCAACGTAAGCATGTATCTTTTAATAAACGTGTATTTACTGCTTTAGGAGTCGGAATTATATTCGGTCTTATATTACAATTTATTTATGAACCAACTTCTAAAGTAATTATTGAATCAAATACTTGGTTTGGCTTAATCGGTAACGGTTATGTGAAATTACTTCAAATGATCGTTATGCCACTTATTTTAGTATCTATTATTTCAGCCTTTACAAAATTACAGTTAACGAAAAACCTTGGTAAAATCAGTGGTCTTATTATCGGAATTTTAATTCTTACTACAGGAATCGCTGCAGCTGTCGGTATCGCTGCAAGTGCAGGATTTGATGTATCTGCAGCAGGCTTGCAACAAGGTGATGCAGAATCTGCTCGTCTGAAACTAGTTGAAGAAAGATTTACTTCTATTGAAAAGACAACAATTCCAGATAAATTATTAGAGCTATTGCCTACAAATCCGTTTCTTGATTTAACAGGCGCTCGTCCAACATCAACAATTTCTGTCGTAATATTTGCAGCCTTTATCGGCATTGCCTTTATAGGTGTAAAACGAAAATATCCAGAACAAGCAGAACTATTTAAGAAAATGCTTGATGCTGTATATGCAATCGTAATGCGTATGGTAACATTAATTTTACGCCTTACTCCATACGGCGTATTAGCTCTTATGGCAAAAACAGTTGCTGGTAGCGATATAAATGCTATTTTAAAACTTGGTAACTTCGTGTTAGCCTCTTACGTAGCACTTATCGTAATGTTTATCATTCACTTATTATTAATTGCATTGTCTGGTTTAAATCCAATTCAATATTTGAAAAAAGTGTTCCCTGTACTAACTTTTGCATTCACATCTCGCTCTAGTGCTGGTGCGATGCCATTAAATATTGAAGCTCAAAAAGAAAAGCTTGGTATTTCCGAAGGAATTGCAAACTTCGCAGCTTCATTTGGGGTATCTATCGGACAAAACGGTTGCGCAGGTATTTATCCAGCAATGCTTGCAATGATGGTCGCTCCAACTGTAGGAATTGATCCATTACAACCACAATTTATTTTAACTTTAATCGCTGTTGTTGCTATTAGCTCATTCGGTGTTGCCGGAGTTGGTGGCGGCGCAACATTCGCAGCTTTAATCGTACTATCTACAATGAACTTACCAATCGGTATTGTTGCTCTAGTTATCTCGGTTGAGCCATTAATCGATATGGGGCGTACAGCTCTTAACGTAAGTGGTTCTATGACAGCAGGTCTTATTTCAAGTAAATGGCTTGGTGAATTAGATCAAGATACGTACAATCAAGATGATACAAAAACTGGTGAAATTGCTTCATAATGAAAAAAAGACGCTAACATACAATTGTTAGCGTCTTTTTTATTCCGTTCCCTCTTTATAGATTTTATCTTGAGAATTCTTACTCCAAGTATTCTTCTAGTTGCTCTTTTAACTCCTCCTCAATCTCATAACAAGATTCATCAACAAGTTCCCCTACTTTCTTACTCCCAAAAATGTTTGATTGAATTGACATTCCTAAAAAGATTCTTTCGCATTTCCAAATTGGAATATAGTGAAATTCAATCATCTCTTTTTCTTCATCTAATATAGCTATGGCAACTGATGAATAATAACCCACCTCAAAGGGATTCTCTTTTTCTCTTGCAAATCCCATATCTAATTCCATGTGTTTTTCTATGTATAAATGCGCATACTCTTTATGCAGTTTAAGTGATATTCGCTCTATTTCCTTCTCCATACATTGAATGTTCTCTTTTAACTCCAACGTAAACTCCTGTTCTTTATATTTCATTTTCGCCTCCTGAAACATAGAAAAAGAGAATATGATAACATATCCTCTTTCCTCAAATATATTTCATTATCTCACAGCCCGTCCTTTTCACAAATAACCATTTTGTTCGCACCATTTATGAAATTGTCCTACGTCTACTCCAACTAACACGATATCCTTTAGCTCTACATCAATGATTTGTTCTCCAATTACAATAGCAAACTGCGATGCTAATTTTGTCTCGTTTTTCTTTACAATTCCAATTCGGTTCCGATGCGGTCCATCTTTTATATATGCTTTTTGTCCTACAATATCAAAGTTCAAAATTCTCACCTCTTTTACTGCGCTCAAATTGGAAATACGATCTCCACCTCGGAAAATTTCCTTTCATTGCACTATTTCTCTATATATATGACGAAACAATAAAAGAGTCCTTCCTTCTTTACAATTATTTTTTCTTTGTTTCATTTTTGTGATTGAAACGTAAAGTTTATAATAAAATACACTTGGAAGCGCTTTCTATGTAATTTTTTATGTTATAATATATAAGTAGAACTTCGTAAAG
>NZ_JBEUTW010000260.1:0-1729 GCF_040492675.1 Bacillus sp. AP50 | reverse complement strand
GTATAATCATCGAGAGATTTACAGTAATATTTTTCATCTAAATATATACTGTATTTACATGTTAGTTCTACTAAAGGATTCCCTTCATCATCAAATACTTCTTTAGAATCAATAATATCTATTAGTGCAAATTTTTCATTTAAGTAAACTTTCTTTTTTTTCTCGTGTTTATTTGTAAGTATAAAAACGAGACCAATCGCGTTAATCAAACTATTTCCTCCTATAAAAAACGGATATTAATAAAATATATCGATATAAGCTAAATGTAAAGAGGAGAGGTGAAATATCATGGAGAGAAAACTAAATAAGCCGATTGGTGAGAGCTGATAATCAGTGGGGGACTCACTGATTAAAGTTTCACTTTATTGAAAGACTTGCGGGAATTGTTTTACGATTGCGTTTGTTATCATGTCAGCCATTTCTAATGCTTCTTTTTCAATTTTATCGTAAAGTTTTACTCCTGCTTCATAATCTTTATTTAGGAAGGCAAGTGCTTCTGCTTTCGTTAGTGCTAAATGTTCATAAAACATTTTTCTAAATTCTTCTTTATCTATATATGGGTTGATACTGTTAAGGAATTCAATAATTGCGTCACCATTAGCGTACCATTTTTTCTCTATAGCGGCCGCTGCATTTTGATTACCAGCTTTTGCGGCTTTAACAAGATCCGCTGCAATTACTAAGTGATCTTTAATTAATGCACTATATTTTTTCACTGCATCCTCACCGTAAAATGGTTCAAGTGATAGTCCCATATGTGTTGCGTTTTGTAGAAGTCGTCCAACAGTAACATTAACATCTGGTAAATTAAATACTATACTTATAATAGCCAATCTCGTCCAAGCGACGTGTTGTTCCCATAAAGAACGCATATACCCTTTTAAAAAATTCTCATTTTTACTAATTCGGTAGTTCCGTACGGATAAATCATAGTTTACATAAGGGTTATGGTAGGGGGAGTAATACGATTGCCAATAAGAATACATAAATAGTAACACTCCTTTGAACATGTATAACTCAAAGTATGATGAAGATTTATTTTTAGTTACGTGTCCTAGATTATTTTTAGGGAATTTGAAATGGAGAAATTCAATGAATGGTGTTGTGGTATATATGAATAAATTGAATATAAAGTAAAAGAGGGTCTGTAAGGGAAGTTGCAGACCCTCAAAAGGGTATTGCCGAGATGTCGGACTCGACTACGTAATGTTATCATAAAATTCTTTTGAAAAAACCTGGTAAATGTGTCCAAATGAAATTGGGACCTTCATACAGTCAAAGGGACCTGCTTCCCGCGGCAGGCCCCAATAACTAGATAATGTCGATGAGCAAAAAACTCATCTGGAGTACTTTTATAGTAACAAGTAAAATGTGTTTTGTGTATTGAGAAAGAAGAATTGCATAATTATATGTGAACAATTTAAATCCCAACAATTTATGATTATCATTAATTGTTGGGATCTAAATATGGTTATAAAATGGAGAAAAGACTTGGAAGTGAGATCGAGGTACACAGAAGTATGTAATCATGAAAAAGACCTGCTAATATAAGCAGGTCAACTTAAGGGGTTTATCCAACAGATTATTATATATGGTAACAACTGAATTGTAGTAAGTCTATACATTTAATATTGAGAAAAATTCTGTGAATGATATATTTTTTGCACATATATTAACGTCTAAAAAGTTGAGAAAGAAAATTAAAAAGCTTTTTATAAGAGAATAATGG
>NZ_JBEUTW010000259.1:0-2310 GCF_040492675.1 Bacillus sp. AP50 | reverse complement strand
TTATAATATTAAATTTAATAGGGCTTCTTTACCCATCTGCATTTAACTAAAGCGAAATTGTAAACCTAAAATAACATTATCCTTTCTTATAATTCTACAGAAAGAAAAGTGTATTTTTTACAAAATGTATGTGATGTCACGAATAATTAAAAAGTTATTCAATAAAAAAGCTAACTGCCGCATTTAAACATATTGAAAGTAACTAATTTAGTTATATATCAATCAACCACGTCCAGCTTGGAAAGATGGATATAGCGACATACCACCATCAGCAAACAGTGTAATACCTGTTACATAGCTCGCTTGTGAAGAAGCAAGCCATGCTGCTACCGCTGCAATTTCTTTCGGTTCTCCGATATATCCCATAGGAACCATACTTTCAACATCGGCACGTTTTTCTGGATCCGCAAATTTTTCAGCATTAATCGGCGTATTCATAGCACCAGGCCCAATATTATTTACACGGATTCCTTTTGGTGCATATTCTAGTGCTAATGTTTCTGTCATTAGCTTAACGCCACCTTTACTTGCTGCATAGTGTACAAATAATGGCCATGGAATTTGCTCGTGAACGCTTGACATATTAATAACACTACCTTTAATATCATGCTCAACAAAATATTTAATTGCTTCCCGGCTCCCTAAGAAAGCCCCTGTTAAATTCGTAGCAATTACCTTATTCCAATCACTTAATGGCATTTCATATGAAGGTACTGAATTTTCAATACCCGCATTATTAATCATGACATCCAGTGTACCAAATTCTTTCACAGCAGATTTAACGAGATTGATAACATCTGATTCAATTGTTACATCTCCTTTTACCGCAATCGCTTCTCCACCTGCTTGTTTAACTACTTGTACTACCTCATTTGCTTCTGATTCGTTTGAATAATAATTAATTACAACTTTGGCTTGTTCTTCTCCAAAACGAATTGCCATCGCTCTTCCTAATCCTGTGGATGCACCCGTAATAACAACAACTTTCCCTTTTAAATCTGTATACATAATTTTTTCCTCCTTTTTATCCTTTAGCAATTCCTAACATAATGCCAGCTGCAATAATGAAGATAATTCCAATGACAATCGCAATAAATTGTCGTTTTGTTTTCTTTTCACCTAATATAAAAATTCCACCTAAAGTTGAGATCACGATCCCCATTTGGGAAAGGGAAAAGCTTGTTGCCACCCCTACACGCGGCTGGGAAATAAATAAAAACATATTTCCTGCTGCCCAAATTAAACCAGGAATAATATTGCGAATCGCATATTTATTAAATGGTTGATGCTTAAAGGTTAGTAGAATTCCACCTACCACCATACCAATGGCTTGTGGTAATAACGCTGACCATCCGTCTATACCGAATAGGCGGATAATTACCACATATACTAAGTAACCAAGAGTTGAAATTAATAACATCACAATCCCTTTTTTGAAATTTCCTTTTTGTTCATCGTTTTTCTCCTCTTTGCTTTGGAGAGATGTGAGAACGATTCCGATTATGATACAAAGAAGTGCCAGAACACCTAATACAACAGATGTTGTTGTTGACCATTCATGAAATACAATGACCCCAAATAAAGTAGTCGAAACTAATTGCATCCCTGTTGAAATAGGCATTGTTTTAGAAACCCCAATTAAATCAATACTTTTCAATTGATTGGCTTGTCCTAATGCCCAAAATAGGCCAGATATAATCCCGACAATTATCATCACGGGCGTCAAAACGGGTTTTATAAAAATATAAACACCGATAGAAAAAACTAGAGCGCCAAGGGTAGTTCCAAGTATTTGACTGTAAGGACCGCCTCCTAGTTTAACGTTGAAGAGTACAATACTTCCCCAAAATAATGCTGGTAAAATCGCTAATAAAATATCCATTTTTTCTAACCTTCCTAAAACATATTTATTAAGTTGAATGCTTGTACGAGATAGTATCTTTGTGTCGAGGGAATTATTTTAGAATAAGAGAAATTTTTCGTTTTTCTACCCGTAATATTTGTTTACCCAAAATAAAAGAAAAATAACATCATGTTGAAAAAGAAAATAACTAGCACGAAATAAAAAAAGTTATTAGAAAGAATATGACCAATACAATTTCAAGTTTTGAAAATAGGAATAATGGAGAAAAACTTGATGCAAAATTAAGCTATGTTATACAAAAACAAAGCATTATGTTTATACATGAGAAAAAGAAATAATATCGTAAAATCTTTAATTCCGTATATAAAATTAAAAAGAAGTATGATATGATGAAAGTAACAAAATACTTCTAAAACTATCTTGCAAAAGGACACACCTACGCATAC
>NZ_JBEUTW010000258.1:0-4306 GCF_040492675.1 Bacillus sp. AP50 | reverse complement strand
CAAAAAACGTTTAATAACCTATGTAACTACGATACGGTCAATTTAATACACGCTATTCAATCATTAAATATTTCACTTCATAAAATATCTCCTTTTATTACTTCACCAGTTAATCTTGAATACGGACGGAACGTTATCTATCAGTCTGAATTTGTAGAGATTTTAGTATTAAATTTCCCCAGCAAAGCAAAGACTTTTGTGCACGATCACGGAATATCTGTAGGATGTATACTAATAGTCAATGGTACGCTACAAAATATAACGTACGAAAATAATAGCGAGCGGATTGAAGAGTTTACAGAGGGAAATATTTTCACAGTAAAAAAAGATACTGTGCATAAAATGTATAATGCTACAGATTCGGCAGTAATAACTTTCCACGTATATTCCCCCCCATTAAAAGATGTCCAAATATATGAATAGTCTTTAGAAGGAGGAAATATGCAAAATTTGAAAGATTACTATATAAAGAGCTTACAAGATGGTCGTAACGTTTGGCTCTATGGACAAAAAGTAGATGTAACTACAGACAAACATTTTGCAGGAACATTAAGTACCATTTCTAATTTATTTTCATTGTTTGATGATCCAATACGAAGAGATTCTATTGGATATGTTAGCCCAAAAACGAAAGAATTTGTCCATACAGCCTTTTTAATTCCGAATTCCTATAACGAATTATTAATGAGGAGAACCGCTTTTGAAACGTGGAGTTATGCTACAGACGGTGTAATGAGTAGACTATCTGATTACGCAAGATCGAGACTTACCGGCTGGTACGTATCAAAATATTTTTATAAAAAATTCGATGTACAGTTTCCAGATAAAATTACATCTTATTATGAAGAAGCGAGAGATAATCACTTGTTCTTAAGCGTAGTTCAACGTGATCCACAAATAAATCGATCTACAGAATCAATGTTGAATACAAATGACTTAGGATTACTAAGAGTTACGAAGAAAACTTCTGACGGAATTTATTTAAGTGGTGCTAAAATGATCGGTACTGCTTCTCCTTATTCAAATGATTTATTAATCTATCCATTAGCAAAACTGACTGATACTCAAAAAGATTTAGCTCACTTTCTCATTGTGGCAGCCAATTCTCCTGGATTACATATGGTTTGTAGAGAACCATTTGCGAATACACATTCAATTACAGTTGATTCCCCTCTTAGCTCACAGTACGATGAAATGGATGCACTATTAATCTTTGATAATGTATTTGTACCATGGGAACGTGTCTTACTATATAACAACCCTGAAGCGTTATGGGCAATAAAGTCAGATATAGCTTCTAGTAGTTTAGCTTATCACCAAGCAATTGTACGATTAGTAGTAAAGTTAGAATTTATAACTGCAATTGCTTGTGAAATTGCTGAAGCAATCGGTGCTACTACTTATTTGCATGTTCAAGAGAAGCTTGGGGAATTAATTATGCAAATCGAAACAATTCGCGCACTTTTAATTGCTGCAGAAGTTGAAGGTACTACAAATGAAACAAAAACTTATTTGCCGAAATTTAAATATATCGAAACTGCAAGGAATCTTGGTTCCAAATATTATCCCCGTGCAATAGAAATTTTACAATTAATTGGAGCAGGTGGTTTCATTCAACTTCCTTCGAGCTCGAATGACTTCCAGAGTCCAATAGATGATTTATTGAAAAAGCACTTTAAAGGAACAAATATAGATGCCGAACAACGCACAAAATTATTTAAGTTAGCCTGGGATATTATTGGAAGCCCATTAGGATCAAGACACGAATTATACGAAAGATTTTACGCGGGAGATTCAATACGAAATACAGCTACGCAATATGTAAATTATGATAAAAATCATTTTAAAAAGATGCTAAGTAAATATTTACATTAATGAAAAAGAGCACTTTTTGCTAAGAGTGCTCTTAAAAAACATATAGTTATTCAGTTACATATATAGTTGCTCCGGCCACAACTGCTACTTTTCTCCGTAATCGTTTCATTTTATTCAGCTTTATAACCTCTGGTATATGCTTCCTATCATATTTCCTCATATAGGCTTCTCCATCTGGAGTAACTAATTGTAAAACAATCTCACAACAAACCTCCTAATTCAAATTATTCCTTTCTAAACTGAAAATCCAACTGTCTTGATTGCTTGATTTCCTCAATTACTTTACGAATACCTTCTTCAATCTTATCTTCTTTTACATTCGAAACATTTAATTTTAATAGTTTTTCTTTAGGAAAATCCCTCATATAATTCTTATCAATAGTATCGACACTTATTTGAATGTCACCTAATTTTTGTATAAGTGTTTCTGTAACTATGTTTTTCTGCATTTCTAAACAAGTGTGTATTCCAAGTGTGTTTTGTCTATTATATGTAAATAATGATGAATTTTCATTTTGCACTTTTTCTAATGTTTCTGCTAGTTTTATTGATCTATTGTAGTAGGAAGAATTAATTTTACTTTTATGACGTTCAAACATACCACTCTTTATATAAATTTCTAAAGCCGCTTGAGAAATCATCGGACTATCAATATCTAGTATTTTTTTGTATGTATAGAAAGCATTTGCAATGGATCGTGGGATGACCGCAACTCCAACCCGTAAACCTGGAAAAATAATCTTCGAATAACTTTTCAAATATATGACATGACTACAATTATCCAAGCTATATAACGGATCTGCTTTTGAATCAGTTTCTAAATCTGCTAAATAATCATCTTCCACTATAAATACATTGTATTTCTTAGCCAATAGTGTGATTTTTTCTTTCTCATCTTTAGAATAAGACGTTCCAAGCGGATGATGATATCTCGGTATCGTATAGAAGAATTTTATTTTTCCGGTTTGAAATATTTGCTCCAATTCATTCAAATCGATACCTTCATTCGTACGTTTAATACCGATTACAGGAACTTTATTTATTTCTAGATAATCAATATATAGATGATATGTTGGTTGTTCAATTAATACAGTTTCATTTCCATTCGGAAATGGTATAGAAGTTAATATAGCAAGTGCCTGCTGAACACCTGATGTTATAAAAATATTTTCTTCTTTTGTAAAGACTTGATAATTTGCTAGTTGTTTTTGAATAACTGGTATTAAAGATGGTAACCCTTTCGGCGTTCCATATACAAACAAATCATTTTTATACGTATCAATAGCCTTATTAATACAATGTTGAAAATCTAAATATGGGAAAACATCTGGATCTGGTGCTGAGGAAGCAAAATCAATTATCTCGTTATTTTCTATGGTACTCCCAGATTTCTTAACAACGTAATATCCACTTTGAGGGACAGAATATATAATATGACGCTTTTCTAATTCATGAAGCGCACGTATAACTGTCGCCTTATTACATTCATATTGCGTAACGAGTGACCGTATAGACGGTAATTTCTTTCCTTCATTTATTTCTCCATTTTGAATCATATTTTCTATGTCGTTTAAAATATGTAAATACTTATACATATTACACCTCCTTCAGCAATTTTCTATTTAATTATATCGATTTTATATTCATATAGCATTCATTCCTCAATTAGTTAATTTTCCGATCATCTATATCGTAAATCCCAATAGCGTATGAATCATTTTCAATCCATTTCTTTACTGCTTCTGTTTTAAGTACCCCTTCAACTTCTTTTTCTATTTTCTGTCCAAGTTCTCTCGCCCCTACTTCATCATCGCTAATCTTAGTTTTTATATCAATGGTAACAGGTTGATTCTTTTTATAATTTATTTGCTGAATCCCAAACCCTTCATATCCATTCTTCCTGAATACGTCATCAAATATCTGTCCAAAAACTAACTCCCATCTATGTTCTGCATTTACAATCTCCTTGTTTCTTTGAGATATATTTACTTTATAGGACATAATACCTTGAATTTGCAATCTTTTATTAATTTCTTTTTTTATTTCGTTAGCATTTTCGCTATCAGCAATCTCTAAATCTACTATTCTTGCTTTTTCATCTCTTATAGCAGCACTAAAAGAAGATTCCTCCTTTACCGCTACTGTAGCAATATCCATCACTATAGAATCTTCACTTTTAGCATCTTCACTTTTAGCACCTTCAATCTCATTCTCACAGGCACATAATAAAGCAAATGGAATTAAAAATACAAGTACCTTTGTTCCCTTTCTCATGTAGCACCCCTCCACACATTTTCATTTACGATAAACTTTTTACTTTGACATATAAATACCTTCTATAATTATTAAATTTAACATTATTTCACATTTTCCCCACTTAACAAGGGAATTACAATTAATAAATAGAATATCTCTATGAATAAATAAAAAG
>NZ_JBEUTW010000257.1:0-9809 GCF_040492675.1 Bacillus sp. AP50 | reverse complement strand
ACTCTGCTATATAGCAGAGTTTACGAGCTAATTTGCTCTTGTAACGAAATTTGTTTTTCATCTTCTAAAATAACAATCGATTCTACTATCTTTGTAACTTCTAATCTTTTTATATAATGTCCATCTAATTCTTTCACACAAAACTTATAATTTTCAATTTCAATGGAATCCTCTTCAGCAATCTCTATATTCTTCGTTAAAATCCAACCACCGATTGTATCAACACCATCATCATCAATCCCTAAACCAAATAACATATTCACTTCACTAACAAGTACTTTTCCCTCTAGTATCGTCTTCGTTTCACTAACCTTTTGAATTTCTGGCTGCTCATCCGTATCAAACTCATCCTGAATATCTCCAACAATTTCTTCCAGAATATCTTCAACAGTAACAAGTCCAGATGTTCCACCATATTCATCTATCAATATAGCAATATGTGTTCTTTCTTTTTGCATTTTTAAAAACAAATCATGAATTGGAATAGAATAGATAACTAAAATAATTGGTCTCATATATTGCTCTACTGTCTTCTTATTAACAGCTTTATGTTGTACAAATTCAGTAAAAATATCTTTAAAATTCACAAAACCTATTACGTGGTCTTTGTCGCCATCAACAACTGGATACCTTGTATATTTTTCACGAGACATTTTTTGCAAAGCTTCTTCAGCAGGCATCTCTTTACTTATAATATTCATTTCAGTTCGAGGTACCATTATTTCTTTTGCAATGCGATCATCAAATTCAAAAATTTTATTCACATATTTATATTCAGATTGATTAATCTCACCATTTTTATAACTTTCTGAAACTAACAACCGTAATTCTTCTTCTGAATGAACCTCATCATGTCCCTTCGGCGGTTTCAGCCCTAGCAGCTTCGTAATGATTCGAGCTGAACCATTTAATAGCCAAATGAATGGGAATGCAATACGATAAAAGAAAATTAACGGCTTAGAAACAAGTAAACTCACTTGTTCAGATTTTTGAATTGCAAATGTTTTTGGGGCCAATTCACCTATTACAACATGTAAAAAAGTAATTAACAAAAACACTAAAATTACAGCAAAAATGTCTGCTAGTTGAGTAGAGATATTCCAATTTGCAAAAAGCGTATCAAACATTTGCTTTAACGCAGGTTTACCAAACCACCCAATTCCTAAAGCTGTAACAGTAATTCCCAGCTGACAAGCAGATAAATATTCGTCTAAGTTTGTAATGACTGTTTTGACCGATGTTGCACGATTATTTCCTTCTGCAATTAAATAGTCAATTCGTGAACTTCTCACTTTAACAATTGCAAATTCTGCTGCAACGAAAAATGCCGTTAAAGCAATTAAAACAATCACTATACTTATACTATATATGTCCAAATACTTTTCCTTACTTACTTTGTAAGCAAGGAAGCCACCTCCTACTTAATTTTATTCAAGTGAAGTAAGCATTCTAATACTCTAACAAAATTCTACATTAGCAACCACCTTTTTATATATTATATGCATACATAAAAAAGATATTTATCATTATGATAATCTAATTCATTTACACTCGTCAAATTATTCTAAATGTTACGATAAAACATTTTTATTTAAACGAACTATTCTTCTCAACTCAATTTCGTGAAAAAACACTTTCTTTGCCGATTCCACACTTCTTTTGTCGCACTAGAAGGGAACTTACTTCATAGCTCGAAATCATTCAACAGGATATATATAGGAGGGATTATTTTGGAATATAAAACACCATTTATCGCAAAGAAATTAGGTGTTAGCCCAAAGGCTGTTGTCCGGATCGCACAACAATTAAATCTTACGATAGAGAAAAACAAATATGGCCACTTTATTTTCACACAAGAGGATGTCGATCAAATGTTAGAACACCATCGATTTCAAATAGAGCAATCTCAAAATTCTCAATCTACTCAAAAGGCTTCCTCAAATGAAGTTGAGGAATTAAAAACTCAAGTTAATACAATTGTTCAAAACATATCACCCAATGATTTTGAGCAATTAGCTGATCAATTAAACACTATTACGAGAAGACTTGATCGAATGGAAGAACAAATGCAAGATAAGGCAAATGATGTCGTCACGTACCAACTTTTACAACACCGTCGTGAAATGGAGGAAATGTTAGAGCGAATTCAAAAGTTAGAAGCTGCCCTAACGAAAGAAGAACCCATTTATATTACTCCTGATTCAAAACCAACATATGAACGAGAAAAGAAACCGAAGCGCCGCAAAATGATTTTTAGTATATTTGGATTATAATTTTTAGACCCTTATTAAAATAATAAGGGTCTTTTTTAATGAAGAGTTATATCCTATACAAATATTATTCTCTTTATTATACATATTCACTTCGCTTTATTTCGTTAACATAATATTTTTACTGTATTCTGCAATTAATGCCTGTGCATGAGCATTCCCTTGAATCACATCACGAAATTCTTTTAAAGAATACAAATGCGTAACCCCTTTTCGAGCATGAATTCTTACTGGTACACCTTGTAAAGTATCATGAAACTGAAATGGATTATCTATTGGCTCAATTGGAAAACCAAGTGTAAGTAAATACATATACATTCTTTTTGTTACTGCTGCAATGTACCATTCAGCTTTTGTTTCTAACGCATGTATAAATAAAATAGCTGTTAGCCTTTTGAAATGTCCTCTCCCACGAGACGTTTTCGAAATACTTAACTTACCTATTTCATACACATTCTTCAAATCTTTTACTAAATCATTTTTAGAAAACGGATAGAAAAACTCAGAATTTGATTGTTCAGGTATCGTATACTTAATACATTCTACTGTACCAATAGGATGTTCATCTTCTATTAATAAAAATCGTGATGGATTTAAATTACGTTCTACGAACATTAAGTTTCTTTCTTCACAAAAATCTCCCCATAGTTGCTCGAACCCAAAATGTTCTTCCTTTGTTTGAACACGCTGGAACATATTTAACCGCCTTTCCCATCGTCGCTCTGTTTTTGATAACGCTTTCACTATCTATCATATAAGAACAAATCTTCGTATGCAACTAAAAATATTTATGACTTATTATATTCTGCAAAATGAATTAGATTCCAATTTAATCGACTTTTATCCCGCGCTCACATTCCTTTTAATAACACATTTGTAGCACTTTTCAAATCTAAATTACATTATGTTTCTTTCCATACAGCATATAATTCTTCTTAATCTAAAGAAATCCTTTATGAAAAAGGATTTCTTTTACTTCTTAATGCTTTTTAACCATTTTTCAAAAATAGTTCGTGCTTCTTCATCATTGATATCATTACTAAATGAATACACCTTAATACCATAATCATCTATATATTCACCCAGTTTCATTTCCTCCACTTTCTTATAAAAATCGTCTACCTCATAGTGCGGAAGATAAGCATCCCAAACTGGTTCATTTATTCTTTTGTACGCCGTCACTTCTAAATCATATCCGTCTTCATAATATCCGATGTGATAATGTTTGTTCGGATCATATTTATCCATTAAAAGTCCCCTCTACTAAACAAAAGCGAGCCTTATATTAAAGCTCGCTCCTCTCTCTATTTATTAAATACGTTCCATCGCCGTCTTCAACGTTCCAACAACAAAGGCAATTTCTTCACTTGAAATAATAAGCGGCGGTGCTAATGTTAAGACGTTATTATATCCTGCTGTCGTCATACCGTTTCGTCCTATAATAAGCCCTTTTTCTTTACAAGCATTTATGACACTTGCGATTTTGTCGTTATCAATTGGCTCTTTCGTCTCTTTATCATTTACTAATTCAATTCCAACTAATAGACCTTTTCCTCTAATATCCCCAACAAGCGGATGTTCCCCAATTTCATCTTTTAGTTGCTCTAATAAAAGGGAACCCATTTGCGCAGATCGCTCAATTAAATTTTCATTTTCCATAATCTCTAAGTTTTTAAGGGCTAATGCACAAGCTGCTGGATTTCCACCAAATGTATTAATATGTCGGAAGAATTCATACTCTCCCTTCCCTTTAAATGCTTCATATATTTCTTTTTTCACAGCTGTTGCAGATAATGGTAAATATGCGCTCGTAATCCCTTTTGCCATCGTAATAATATCTGGCTTCACATCATAATTCATAAATCCAAATGCTTTTCCTGTACGTCCGAAACCGCAAATTACTTCATCACTAATAAGCAAGGCACCGTGTTTTTGACACGTTTCATGAACAGCTTTCATATAGTCTTGTGGTGGCATTAATATGCCCCCGCCTGTAATAATTGGTTCCATAATAAAAGCGGCAATTGTTTCACTTAATTCCCACGTCATAACACGATCGACTTCTTTCACACATTCTACATCATAAATATGCTGCCCTTCAATTTCAGGCATACGGTAACAATCCGGTGGTGTTACGTGTAAAAAGCCTGAAGCAAACGGTTCATATTGATATCTACGCTGCGCTTGTCCCGTCGCTGCCATTGTCGCCATTGTATTCCCGTGATACCCACGATAACGTGACATAAATTTATAACGATGTGGTTCACCTTTTTGCGCATAGTATTGTCTTGCTATTTTAAAAGCTGTTTCGTTCGCTTCTGAACCACTATTTGAGAAGAAAATAACATACTCTCCCCCAAGCCACTCATTTAATTTTTCAGCAAGCTTTATAGCTGGTTCATGAGATTGTGACATTGGAAAGTATGATAATGTTTGTAATTGCTTATAAGCCGCTTCTGCGAGCTCCTTTCTTCCATATCCACTATTCACACACCAAAGACCACTCATACCATCTAAATATCTTTTTCCTTGTATATCTTCAACCCAGCACCCTTCAGCTTTTGCCCCTACCATTGTACTATTTGGACTAAAGGGACGCATTCCGTGCCAAACATATTGCTCATCTTTTGCTAATAATTCATCAGTTTGCTTCGTTTTCATCATTACTTCCACCTTCCATAACAACTTATTTTTCACAAAAGCTGCGCTGGTGCCATGATGACTTAAATTTCTCCCTGCTATTTTCATTCCACAAAATTAAGACAAATCCTACTTACAAATCAGTAATATTTACAAGAAAATGACAAAAGAAAAAAGAGCTTTTCTTATCTATCGAAAAGCTCCTCTTTTATTTAATGTGAAGACGCATCACTAATACCGTGACCAGTATTAGATTTCACAAGAATTTCATCAAATTTTGCTGCATCTTCTTTCTTACTAGATAAAACAGTTCCTAAATATGCTGCAAGAAATCCGAGCGGAATTGAAATAATTCCTGGTGTCGTATATGGGAATATCGCTTCCCCAACAAAAATAGCTTTTCCAGCTACAGGGTTCCAAACATTCGGACTCAACGCTACGAGAACAATTGCTGATACGAGCCCTACAATCATACCGGAAATAGCACCCGTTGTATTAAAACGCTTCCAATATATTGTAAATAAAATCACTGGTAGATTTGCACTCGCTGCAACTGCAAATGCTAATGATACTAAAAATGCTACGTTTAATGTTTGGGCAAATAATGCAAGTATGATAGATAATATCGCTACTCCAATAGATGCATACCGAGCCATAGATACTTGCTCTTTTTCCGATGATTTCCCTTTGCGAATGATCTCATTATAAAAATCATGAGCGAATGCTGATGCTGCCGTTAATACGAGACCTGCCACTACAGCCAAAATTGTTGCAAAAGCAATTGCTGATACGAAAGCAAATAAGAAGTCTCCACCTAACGCTTTGGCTAATAAAGGTGCTGCCATATTACCCGCTGGGTTCGCTTTAATAATCGCTTCATTTCCTACAAACGCTGCCGCACCAAATCCTAAGAAAATCGTCATAATATAAAATGCACCAATTAACCATGTCGCATATACGACAGATTGACGTGCAGTTTTTGCATCACGTACTGTAAAAAAGCGGACAAGTATATGTGGTAATCCAGCTGTACCAAGTACTAGTCCTAAATTTAAAGAAAGTGTATCAAGGCCATCCTTATACTTTACACCTGGATTTAAAAATGAATCTTTTAATGGTGTAGCTGTTTTCATTTGGGCAAACATTTCAGTCACGCTGAAGTTGAATTTTGCGAAAACGATAACAGAAATAATAAACGTACCGGCCATAAGTAATACAGCCTTTACAATTTGTACCCAGCTCGTTGCTGTCATACCACCAAAAATAACATACACCGTCATAAGTGTTCCAACGATTAATACAGATGTCGTATATTCAATCCCTAATAATAATTTAATAAGTGCACCCGCGCCAACTAATTGTGCAATCATATAAAAGATAGAAATCGTCATCGTATTAAGAGCTGCAACTCCGCGAACTTTTTTCACGTCAAAGCGTGCTGCAATCATATCCGCCAAAGTGTACTTTCCTAAATTTCTAAGCGGTTCTGCAACAAGATATAGTACAACTAAATAAGCAACTAAAAAACCGATACTATAAAAGAATCCATCAAACCCAGTTAATGCGATTGCTCCAGCTATACCGAGAAATGAAGCAGCAGACATGTAATCTCCAGCAATGGCCAGACCATTTTGCCAACCAGTTAATCCCCCTCCAGCCGTATAAAATTCACTCGCATTTTTCGTTTTTTTCGATGCAAAATAGGTTATGACGAGCGTACCAAGAACAATAATTAAAAATAGTGCAAATGCAGTAGTATTCAAGTTCAGCCCCTCCCTTTTTGCATATCTTGCAAAATTTTTCGGGAGATTTCATCAAATGATTCTGCTTTTTTGCTATAAATCATACATAGTGCCCATGTCATAATAAATTGGGAAAAAGCAAATACCCACGCCCATGTAACGTCTCCAAATGCAGTTGTATTAAGCACCTTTGAATACGATGTTAGAATAGGTAATGCGATAAAAAAAATAAAAAAGAAAATACTCATTGGAATGATAAACTTCTTTTTCGTATTTAATAGCAATTGAAATTCTTCCGACTGAACGACCTCTGTATAATTCACCTCATTTTGCAACTTACGTGCTGACGTATCGTCTCGTTTCATTAACCGATCCCCTCTCTTACTTAAAATACACTTACCCCTTGCATACCTAAAGACTAAATTTTATAAATATTCAGAAACTTATATTCATTTTAGACAATCCATGCATTCATGCAAAGATTTTTTGATAGACATTTTTCGGCAATTTCCCCTAAATTTTTAATATACTTTTTCAAAATAAAGTGACACCTTACTTATTTATCCTCATTAAGACAAAAGCAGTGCTTAACGCACTACTTTTGTCTTTTTTTCCTTTTCTAAATTACGAGCCGTTTCGCTTAACTCAACATCTTTTCCGTCTTTAAGTGTTCCAAATATAAAATCGAATACTGGATTTGAAACACCAAACCAAAACTTTTCGTTTTTATAATGGTGTAATATATGTTGTTTTTTTAGCCATCTTCCAAACTTAGTGACGGGACGAATCGGTCTATGAGCAATATAATGTTTCCATTCGTAAACGAGCAGCATAATAATCATTCCGATTCCAAATGAAAGTGCAATAGTAACACTTTTTGTAATACCATATGCTATAAGTAAATATATAGTAAAACTAGGTATACTAAACCATACAGGTAAAAACAAAAGTTTTAAATCATCTGGATATACGTGGTGATCATAATGCAATCTTCTTAACATTTTTAATAGAAATGTGTTTTTAGGTGGCTTTATATGGAATAAAAAACGATGTGTCATATATTCATTAAGTGTATAGAAAACAATCCCAAACACACATGCTAACATGCCAAACCACGTAAAAAATTGCATTTTTAAAATAATAATGAAAATAAATAGAATGCTATACATAATAACAATATCATGTTGTAAAAAGAACTCTTTCCCCACTTTCTTCATCTTGTTTCCCCCTTTTCCAAAAAAACAGCCGCAACATATCGTTACGACTATTTCTTTTCTATTCTTATTCTATTCACTTTACAAATTTGCCTGCTGTTCTATTGCCGAGAAAAAATTGTTTGATCCAAATATATTTTGCTTCGGAATAATATGTTCCACTGCAAACACTGTTACTTCTCCTCTTTGCACTTCTCCAATAATGAGCCCAAATATTTCATGATTTACTGCAAACGTCGGTTGCTTTGTTTGTAACAATCTTGCAGCATTATGAAATACCGCTTCATATAGTGGATTTCTATCAGTAATTTCTTTTCGGATTTTTGGCGCTAACGTAATTATAATTTCTTTTCCGTCAATAGTGGTTCGATACATAAAAATCTCCCCTTCAATCTTATGTGAACAACTGTAAAGCTTTGTATGCAAAATGTATAGAGTAACCTACTAAAATAATACCTGCTCCGGCTGTTATGTAGCCAAGCGCTTTTGGTTTTAATAAAGTTCTTCCAAAATGTACAGAAAAAGCAATATTTAAATTCCATAAAATAATACCAACAATAATGCAAAGACTGTACAAAAAAGCTTCTTGTTTCGTTACCTTCGTAAGTAATGAGCTAAGTGTACTTCCGTATATACCAAACCAAAAAACAAGATTTAATGGATTGGATATCGCAATTAAAAATCCTGCCATAAACGATTGCTTAAGGCCACCTACCTCTTCTTTTTTATATTCCATATTCGATTCGAAAATTCCTTGTTTTACACTTTGAAATCCTAAATAAAATAACAAGAAAAAACCCGTGCAATACATGAAGGCTTGTACATATGTATACATAAACACAGAAGATAAACCGAAATAAATGAGAAGCATAAATAAAACATCTGCAGTCATTCCACCAATTCCAACAACCCAAGCGTGCCAAAAACCACGTTCAATTCCTCGTTTTAACATTTCAATATTAATCGGCCCTACTGGCGCAGCTAATGATATACCTAATACGATTTGCTGTATAATTGCTCCAATCATCGCTCTATCCTTTCTACTCTCTTTACTACTAGTTAATGATGTAATTTTAAAAAATAGACTAGCTTTCATAATAAAATACCCTTTTTTATCCAAAATATACAAAAGAGCCATCTAGATGATGGCTCTTACTTTTCTATCCTATGAAGAAAAGGACATTTCCCTTTTATTGGCTCTACATCGTCTCCTATGAAATATTGTTTCCATTCACGATGCTCTGGGTCACCATAATGACTAATGTTAGGATGTTTCGGCAATTGATCCCACTTTTCAACTCGCTCACGGACCATTTGTCTTGAATATGCTCCTTTAGGACGATCTCCCTCTAATCCATCAAAAATAGTGCGTGGCTGAAACCCAATAACGAGAGAATTCCCTAAATGTCTAGTTTTTCGTTGTTTATAAGCTGGCGCATTTCCAAATGCGAATATTGGCTCACCACCAAATGAAAATTCCCATAAATAATGGTCTGGGTCTTCAGGAATTTGCTTTGGCCATGCTTGATTATCGTTTTCATGTAAATACTGTAACACTTTCCAAAAAGAATCACGGTAATATTCGAGTGATTGTTCTTCACATTCCGGTTCTACAAAAAGGAAAAAGCCCCTTCTTACAATCGGTCTCTCTTTCATTAACTCTAAAAAAGATAACATTGTATGCGGCAAATGACTCCAATCATTATGAGAAAGAAATGAATAACGAAGTTCATTCTTTTTCAAAGCTGTTAAACCGAAATAACATGGAAAAGTTGGTTCTAACACAACATTTGAAAAAATCTCAAATTCTTTTGCAACCCAATCCGGTATGTCGGTTCTCGTTCTCATTCCTTCATTATCTAATAAGTAAGACTTATTCATTCTTTCACCTCATTATGTATAGCATTCAATTAAGAATATTACATACTCGGCCTGTCCTATAC
>NZ_JBEUTW010000256.1:0-5125 GCF_040492675.1 Bacillus sp. AP50 | reverse complement strand
GTCTAGTTACTACGTACATGAAGATTGAATCAGGATCTACGGAAGAATTAAAAGAACTTCAGAAAGAAATTATCCATGCTCAAGCATATATCCAAAAAAGAAAATTTGAAGAAACACAGAGATAAACCCCTGTGTTTTTCTTTGGACGTCTATTAAACCAATTTTTTATAAATCAAATTACATATAATTTGATCATTGTTTTGGCATAATCCATACAATTTGTTGAATTCGTACAATATATGGTACCGTATATTCAATGAGCAAATGATCTGGTTTCACATCCTTTAACTTTCCTCTTACATTACCTCTTACAGTTTCAATAACCACATGTTTACCCATTACTGATTGTAATGTCTGATATACGTAGGGATTAGGCACACTTATCATATTTTATTCACTAACGTCATTTCCCTCCAAATAACTCACTCTATAAGACTCCCTTCTAACTTTCATTCTTTCTCCTAATATATGATATAAATCTTATATATATGCTAGAAGGATGATTCATTATAGGAACGGAAATAACATTTTAATAAGGTACGGTTTCTATTCCTAAATTGCTAAAAAACTATTTATATAAAGTTACTTTTACTAGTTAACAGATGATGATATAGGGATATTTTGAATGTACATCTAGTTTATTCCTTTCAGGATATGTATCATTTTAAATACGCCCTTTATTTGAATATTGCTCATGCTTTTTTGAGGTTCTTTAGTAATACGAGCGTTAAGTAAAATTACTAACAATAAAAACACTACATATTTTCCTCCTGTAGCTCCTATGATAACTACACTACTACAAACAAATAAAATTAATAGGAGAAACGAAATAAATACGGTTATAGTTCTTTGACATCTTCTCGTATTTTCTGCGTTCTTTCCTTGCATCCATTTTAATTCCTCCTTTAAATTATCTATTTCACTTTAAATAATGCCTTAAAATCCTCTTTTTTCACCCTCTATTCCTATCATGTGGTATCAGCCTTCCTTTTTAGTAATACTTTAGTAAACTAGACAACAAAAATGATATAGTCTAACATCTGTAAACGGTTTGCAGGATTCCGATTAGTTTTCATAAAAAATCTGTTGTTTTCGTTGAAATGGATAAGTTGTAATCTCATCTGCATCTAAATTTTCATGAAACAAATTGACAGCTGTAATCTGCCGACACTCATAGGTATGGTAATAATAAGTGCCTGATTCCATGCACATTGCGCTGGTATAGATGGTATTATCTAATACTCCTTCTTCCGTTATCACTCCACCTTTAGGAAGCTCGCAAGTTGATAAGATATGAAAAACTGCCGATACCCCCTCCTCTTCGTTATCTATACCTTGGATATTTTGTTTGCCATATGCTGCCCGAACAAATCTTGATGGTGGGGTAAAATCACCCGGAAGCCCTATTGAACCTGAACCTTGTCCAAAAGCACTTAATGATAAATCCCCCCATTGTGTAGACTCATAGGGCTGCGATCTAAGACCAATATATTGTCTTAAATTTTGAAGATGCCAGTTAAACTCTGGACTATTGGTCATTACCCCTAACGGATTGTCATACACTTTTAGCCCCTCAGTTGTCGGCTCTAGTACAATACATTCTCCCCATTTATCCGCTATAATCCAATGTAGTGGAGGAGTAAGTCCTAAAATAGGTAATGGTACATCCAAAAAAGAAATACTATCAACAGACTTTCTTAACTCTTCAATAGAATTGAACTGCGTGAGACTCCAAGCCACAAAATCAAATGGAGCCAGATTCGTTTTATTGTCATCTATACTTTCATTATAAGTGGCGAAACCTGGGAAATAGAGTGTTGCACAAGTCATACCTGCTTCATTTACTCCATCTGCCAGAATGACCCTTCCTTGATAGTTAATCCCCATCCCGACAACTGCTTGTTTCGTTTCGATGGTTTCACCTGTTATATTGTTCCATCGATAACTTCGAGGAACTATTATTACTTCTTGATTGAAATCTAATGTAAAATCCATCGTTCTTGCAAAAAGATGTTGACCGTTTTTTGTCTGTAATGTCAAACTAGTACACATAAAGAACACCCCTTTGTTTAGTTTATTTAAACAAAAACCCATTTAATTGCTATCCTTAAGTTGATAGGCACGTATCTTTTTTCTTACTCATATTTATTGATACTCCTTTCAAAATTTGAATTTTCTAATACAATAAGTCCATTACTATAAGGAAAATAAAAATGATCAAAGAGATTACTAATCTCCTTTATGATTCCCCCTAACAAGTTAAAAAGCTATTATAAACAAACTTCAATAAAAGATACTTTCTCCCTCCTTTTTTATTACTGGATTTTTAAGTGGTTGGATGTTATCTAAAACAGAATTATTTATTGCATATGCTTCTTTCTAATTAACTAAATCCCCTAGTGAATAAAAATAAATGTTTGATGTGAATGTGTTAGATTTATTAAATGGAATGCAAGCAGTACTTACTTCTATTATTGAGTGCCAAATAAATAATTAATAAAAAATTTGGGGTTATCTGGAATATGTTTAGAATCACTTATTTTGCATTTTTCTTATTCTCCTATTTAAAAGGTATTTACTATGTAATTGTGCATATTAACCAAATACTTAACAAACTCAATATTACATGTGGTAAAATATATGAGAAAGGTACTTTCTATAAAGTAGGTTCTTAGACCAGAAGCCATAACGCATCTTATATTCATGATGTAGCGTTACTGTTATCACCCATACATATGTAAACTATTTTTCAAATGAAGTCTATTGGTGTCTAGGATCCTGTTTTATAGGAAGTGTTTTTATGGGATGGGGAACATATATAGGAACATGGTTCAAGTTAAAGAAAAGGCACTCCTAGGAGTGCCTTTTCTTTAACTATTTAAATGTGCGAACGCTTTCAAAACTATTGGATATAAATTGATGTACGCATTGTATTAAATAGTGCATTTATAGATGTCTTTTGGTACTCAAACGTTCCTTGTGTGAAAAGCATAGTAATAAAACTGAAGTGGTTCTGTAGATTTTTAGTACGGATGGCTCCAACTAAATCTTAGTAAACATTATTCGATTGAGGATATATCAAAAATTCAATTAATGTTAAAAGCTAGTTAACTCAATGTTAGGTGATTTTCTTTAAAAAGATTTCTACATTTCTTTGGTAACGTACCTCTCCTTTCATACAAAAAACTGAACATTATTACATCAAAAAGGTTCTTTATCAAAGCATGTGGAATTAGCACATATGCAGGTTTTTATAAATGAAGAGGTGATTGTGTTGAAGTATTTAACAAAAGCAAAAAACTCATCAACAATTCTGAGAGGGTATTTGGAATCCTATCCGTTAACTTCATTTTTTGTAATGGCATATTTATTTTCATGGGTTGTATTAATTCCATTTATCTTCTCACAATGGGGTATTTTCCCTAAAACAAAAGTATTTGATATTTTCTTTTTTGCCAATGCATTTGCAGGCCCTATGTTAGCAGCGTGTATCATGTTTCGAACTCTTGAAGGCAAAGAGGCATGGAAAAAAGTTAGAAAAAGCATTCTCACTACTAAGGTCGGTTTAAAGTGGTACTTGTTTACTCTCATCGTTATCCCCGCTGCAATGTTTCTAGGTATGGTGATATTAAATGGAGAGGTACCTACTTTCCGTGACCTTAATTTTGAATTTTTTATAACCTATCTTTTCTCTTTTGTAGCAATTTTCTTTCTCGGTGGACCTTTACCGGAGGAAATCGGATGGCGTGGTTTCGCTCTGCCCCGATTACAATCGAAATTTGGACCGTTAAAAGCTACATTACTACTTAGTGTTTTGTGGACTTTTTGGCATCTTCCACATTTCTTAACAGCTGCACAAAGGGGTGGCCCAGGTTCTGACCTTTCTCTCCTATATATTCACTTGCCAATTTTTATTTTACTATGTTTGCCGATCTCAATCATTCTTACTTGGGTCTATAACTGCAATCACGGTAACTTATTTATTGTCATGCTAATTCATGCGAGTGTAAATACGTTTAGTTTGGCACAAACTCATTCCACCAACCCTATTTTAAAGAATACAGATATATTTGTAGTGATAGGATTGGGATTTGTCGCTTTACTTATTCTTATTTTCACACGAGGCAATCTGGGATATAAACAAACTTTTAATGAAGTAGAGTACAGTAAAAATGAAAATATAAGTAAATAGAAAAAAATCATAGAATAATAGGTTAATGACAATAGTGTACCGCACTGCTATCAAGTTATAAATCATATTCTTCTTCAAAAAAACGTGCTTCTTTATTCAAGCTAAAATACAATTGTTTGCAAAGAGATTCTCAGATATTTGGTATCATATACCTTGCAGAAATAGGATTTTTTCAACAGGAAAATAATTTATAGTGGAAAGAGTATAATCATATTGATTATACTAATGTGTTTTGAATTGTACCTTTAAGGAGGCGTTGTCGATGAGAAAATATTTATATTTAATTTTGAAAAAAAACAAGAGGATAACGTACCACTAACCCCTAAAATACGTACTTCCTCTTCAATATTGGAAGGAGAGTATCAGATTGAAGAAACTTTATTTAAAGGCTATTGACAAAAATAATTGGGAAGAAGCAATTAGGCTGTCAGTTAAAGAAGAACAACAAACATTTATTGCATCCAACCTTTATTCTATCGCAGAAGTTCAATTTCTAGATAATTTCTATGCAAAAGGGATTTATTTTGATGAGAAAATGATAGGATTTACTACGTTTGGGATAGATCCTGATGATAATAATTATTGGATTTATAGACTTATGATTGATGAAAAATTTCAAGGGAAAGGTATAGGTAAACAAGCTATATATCTGGTAATTGATGAGATAAGAAGAAATAATAATGCAAACATTTCTATAATAATGATTGGATATGCTCCTGAAAACCTTACAGCTAAATTTGTATATAAAAAAGCAGGATTTATTGAAACGGAATTATCATCTTGGGGTGAACAGTTAGCTAAGTATTCCTTGTAAGCACTTGAATCTTTTAGACTTATTAAAGAAAAGAGTCTGATAGTATAGTAATGCAGATAGGAAATAATTAAACTTTTTTCAAACACGAATTTTTTCTATTCTTAATGGTTCTAATATAC
>NZ_JBEUTW010000255.1:0-13649 GCF_040492675.1 Bacillus sp. AP50 | reverse complement strand
CAGCTTATGTTCATGTTCCTTACTTAACGGGTAAAGCACCAGTTAAAGTTCAACCAGTAGCTAAAGTTGAAAAAACGACTACAGTTCAAGATACAGCTAAAGTTCGTGAAGCTGCTAAAGCTCAAAGCTCATGAAGCAGCTAAAGCTCAGGCAGATGCTGAAGCTCAAGCAGCAGCTAAGGCTCAAGAAGCAGCTGAAGCTCGTGAAGCTGCTAAAGCTCAAGAAGCTAAGGCTCAAGAAGCAGCTGAAGCTCGTGAAGCTGCTAAAGCTCAAGAAGCTAAGGCTCAAGAAGCAGCTAAAGCTCGTGAAACAGCTAAAGCTCAAAAACCAGCTACACAACAACCTGTTGCAAAAGAAACTGAAACAAGTGCACCATCATCTTCTCGTGAGTTACGTGTTGTAGCAACAGCTTACACAGCAGATCCACTTGAAAATGGTTATAAAGCAGGCGACCAAGTAAAATCAGCTTTAGGTCATAACTTAACAGCTAATCCAAACATGAAACTTATTGCAGTTGATCCAAGTGTAATTCCATTAGGTTCAAAAGTATGGGTTGAAGGTTACGGAGTAGCAATCGCTGGTGATACTGGTGGAGCTATTAAAGGTAATAAAATCGACGTTTTAATGCCAGATAAAGGTACATCAAGTAGCTGGGGACGTAAAACAGTTACAGTTAAAGTATTAAACTAGTTAGTAAAAAAGAGTCAGTCTCATCGTTGAGGCTGGCTCTTTTTTACTCTATTAAACTACTGAAAAATGACATAGTAAATGAAATTATATCAACGATTTTTCAAATATATCTATCGTAACCTACAATATATCAACGATTTTTCGAATATATCTATCGTAATTTATAATATATCAACGATTCGACAAGAGATATCGATTTACCGACAAATTTTGACGTTAAAAGTACTTTAATATTAAAAAGGCGGTCCAAAATTTGGAACGCCCCCTATCTTCCCTATTCCACACAAGTAAACTGCGTCCAAGCTCCTACATAATCTAGTAAGAATAACTCCTCTTCCGCAATTGTACCGACGATATTTTTCCGTTCATCTATCGGCATTTCTTTCAGAATGATTTGCAGTTCACCTTTATACTTACCAAATGAATTGTTTCCAATTACAACTTGCCCTCTTTCCTGCAGCACACTTTCACGCACTGGGAAGTCATAATCTTTGTACTTTTTACGTACTTCTGTAGAACGTATCATATACTCTGTTATGTCGCCGCGTCTTACGTGTAACTCTTGCAGCGTCGCTTTCTTCTCTACTTCAGTCGCTTCGTCTACAAAATGTACCTTTAGCTGTAACATGTAACGATTTAAGTTTCCTAGTTTTTCTAACTCTTCCTCACTCGCATAAGCATTTCCGATAATGACATCATCGATTAGCCCTGTTGCCCATAAATGCTTCGCTTGTACTTCAATTGGTAAATTACGATGCTCTTCTAACGTACATAATCCGTCGTTAATATCCCATGGACCGATGTTTGCGGCATGTGATGTAATAAAAGCTGCACTGCGAATACCATGCTTTTTAAAGCGTTCACTGCAGCGAATGAAATAATCGTACGGAAGACCAGTGAATTTTTGCGGATAAAAATTATGGCAACCAATTAAAGCTGATTTATTCGCTTGATGCGAAAGAATATTTTCTAAGTACGCAATATCGTTACTTACATTTAACTCAATTTTTAAACCGTACGGATTATTCGTCATTTTCGCTTCAGTTAACCCGTCGAAGCCTACATCTAAACGAATACCGTCTGCGCCTAACTCCGCGAAGAATGATAAATCGCTACAACTAATACCAAGCTGATCAAACACAGCCGGAGCTACATCTAAAATAACTTCCATATTGTTATCTTTTGCGTGATTGATAATCTCTTTAAATTCAGCTACAATTTCTTCTTTCGGACGATTCACAGATAACAAACAAGTAAATATTCTTGAAAAACCGTGTCGTGCCGCTGCGGAAATATAAGCCATATCTTTTTCTTTCGTTGAATGTTCTGGATAAAGTGAAATTCCTAATTTACGCTCCATGCTTTTGCATCTCCTTCACACGTTGTATTAATGCCATGCTCGTAAATCTATATTTTGCAGATAAACACGTTGCACATAAAATTGTCGGTACAATAATTACGTACGGTGATTGCAATCCTAACATTACATATGCACCCATTGAACAACCGATAAATAAAACTGATACTAGTAGTAACACTAATAAAGATTTACTTTGTACCCATTTCGAATAATGGGCAATACACTGTCCGACCACGAATGTAATTAAGATGATAATTGCTCCGAGCATTCTGTTTTCTCCTCTCCTGCTAATTGTTGTTTCTCATACATTTTGAAGAATGGATAGTAAATAACGAACGAGATAACAAAGTTAACAAGTACAAGTACACCAGCCATAATTGTCCAGTCCGTACTAATCACCGCTGCAATTGGTGCTAACATCGTAAATGGCAGTTTCGCCATCATGAGTGGAATCATACCTGAAACAACTGCGAAATATGATACTGTCGTTGTCACTAACGGTGTAATAACGAACGGAATAATTAAGATTGGGTTCATTACAATTGGTGCACCGAAAATAATTGGTTCGTTAATATTGAATAAACCTGGTACGAATGATAATCTACCTAACTCTTTTAGGAACTTAGATTTAGAGAACATAAACATAATTACTAAAGCTAACGTTGAGCCTGATCCGCCAATCCATACGAACCATTGAATGAATTGCTCTGTAAATAAGTTTGGTAACTGATGTGCATTTCCTGTAGCCGTGAATACTTCCATATTTTCAAGAATTGCTGAATCCCACATCGGACGAATAATTGGTCCTAAAATCGCTGGTCCATGTATACCGAATGACCAGAAAAATACGATTAAGAATACTGTTAATAAACCGCCGAATAAATTATTTCCTACTAATACTGATTTTAGTGGTGCGATTAAGTATGTAATTGTTGTATTTACATCAAATTTCAAACCGTAGCGAATGCCCCAGAATAAAAGAATAACTGCTAATGTTGGAATTAATGCTGCAAACGAATTTGAAACTGCTGGTGGTACACTATCTGGTAATTTAATCGAGATATTATGCTTAATCATAAAATGATAAATTTCTACTGCAATTAATGCTGTAACAATTGCGCCGAATAAAGACGTTGCACTTAATGTTCCTACTGAAATATATCTCCCTGCATCAATAACACCTGGTACAGCTTTCGTAATTTGAATTGGTTCAACTGATGCTAGTAAAAAGGCGAGTACAGATAATAACCCTGCACTTAACTGATTGAGCTGATAAAAGTTCGCGAGCGAAGCCCCTACTCCAAATGCTGCGTATAATGCCATTAGTCCTACTGTAAATCGAAATGGAATATCTAGAATATGGCGAAACGGTGCAATCCATTCCATATATGCATCAATTGGTAAATTTAAAAAGATAACGAAAAATGATCCGACGATCGTTAACGGTAATGTAGAAATAACCCCGTTTCGAATTGCTAATAAATGTCGTTGTCCTGCAATTTTTTGCGTTGTTGGCATAATCTTTTGTTCCATAAAACTCATAAACCCATTCATCAATAGCCCTCCTCTTTCTCTCTACTATAAAAGAATGAAATAAACTTTATAACATTATAATGTTTATATTTAAAAAGATATAATTATGCTAAAACTAATTGTTCTGCTTGCTTAAGCACTTTCAAACCATCACACATACCATAATCTCGTTGGTCTATAATCGCAACTGGTATGTTGTATGAATTTGCAAGAAACTCTACAGCTGGAAATAAATATTTCACCTGTGGGCCAATTAAAACGACATCGGCTTCCTTAATTTCAAGCTTCACTAGTTCTGAATCAACCGCCTTAATTTTATAATTCTTCCCCTGTTTCTTTGCCTCTTCTTGCATTTTTCTTACGACCATACTCGTTGACATACCTGCTGCACAACATAATAAAATGTACATCTTATACGGTCACTTTCTCTTCTACTCGTTTATGAAGAGCAATAAATTCTTCAGCCAGTTCTTTCACTGTAATTGCATTCATTAAATGATCTTGTGCGTGCACTAACAGTAAACTAATTTCTGCATGATTTCCTCTTGCCTCTTCTTGAATTAAATCCGTTTGAATACGGTGCGCTGCTGAAATTTCCTCACTAGCAAGTTTCATCTTTTCACCGGCATTCCCGAAATCTCCTTGTCTTGCAAAAGCAATTGCTTCAAGCGCCGCGCTTCTCGCATTGCCACCATGTAAAATTAACGCAAATGGAGTTTGCATATCAGCCATTTTAAATTCCCCCAAGCTATATGTTTTCTATATTTTTATCTTATTATGAAAACGCATACAATTAAACATAAAAAACTTCCGTTATGTAACGGAAGTTTTTATATACTTTTTCAAAATGATAATAAAATCTCTTGAAAATCTTCAATTACCTCGGTCTGAGTAAGTTTCTCTATCGTAGTTTGACTAGACATAATATCATATAAAAAATCATAAAGCCTTTGCAAATCTTCATTATTATTGCGCTTTACACTAAATAAAATAATTACTTGTACTTTTTTATCTCCCCAATCAACAGCCTTTTCAAGTGTGCAAAACATCAAAAAAGTTTCCTCACTTAATAACTGCATCGGATGCGGGATTGCAACTGAATTCCCAACCGCTGTCGGAGACGTATTTTCTCTCTCCATAACAGAAGCATAAAAGTTTTTTGGTACATAGCGTTTCTCAGCAGCTTTTTCACATAAAAACTGAATAACATCCTCTTTCGTAGAAGCATTATGATTTAAAAAGATTAAATCTTCCTTAATATAAGGCTGCACACTAGTATTCACATGCGTAAACAACCGCTGACCAATCGATTTAATCTCTTTATCATCAAATATTGAATTCACTTTTATAACTGGAACAGGCAAGCCACTCGGTATATGAATCGTACTAATAATACAATCTATTTTTTCTTTATAAAGATCTTCTACTTTCAATTGATAATAGCCTGTAATACCTACAATCTCTAATTTATCTCGGAACTGTGATAAAATTTTATATTTTAATAGTTGTGCACTTCCTTGACCAGTCGCACAAACTAATAAGCATCTTTTCTTTTGATTTTGCTCCTGCAAACGGCTCATCGCTCCGCCGAAGTGAATTGCAATATAACCAATTTCACTTTCAGGGATCGATTCACCCGTATATTCACCAATGATATCTCCAACAAGAACCGCAATTTCAAAAGCATACGGATAATTCTTTTTCACTTCTGCCAAAAGAGGATTTCTCGTATTTAACTTATACTTCAAACGATTTAATAACGTTTTTAAATGAATACCAAATCCAAATAGTAATTCTTCATCATAATAAAAAATAAGATTCCGTTCTTCCGCTACTTTAAAAAGAATATGTTGCATAAATGCATATATATCTTTCCCTAATAGCTCTTCTACATTTTCATAGCGATCTCTCGTTGTAACAGCAGTACTTAATAAATGCATCGTCACATATAATACTTCTTCTTCTGGAAATGAAAATTTCAACTCTTTCTCTAAATCTCCTAAAATCTGCTTCGCAATTGTATATTCTTTCTTTAGTATAAGTTCTGATTGCTCCGCATGCAGTCCTTTCATATAATGTTGACTTTGACAACGCTTTAATGCGATTGCAATATGAATGACTAAATTATCAATTTCTATATCAGATAAATATATTGTTCCGCCTTCAATATACTTTAATATAATTGAACGAATGAGTGATATATGAGGTAGCGATAAATATGTCTCCGTCTGCTCAAATTGCTCATGAAACGGAGTATGATCATAACGCGGTAAACCATATTGTGATAAACAAGAACGAATATTAAATTCCTCTCCAACAATACGTATACCATAATACGGTCTCTTCTCAATTTGTAATTCATAGCAACCACATATATCTGTAACATCTTTCATAATTAAATTGACCGTTGATTTGCTCACATACATCTCTTCCGCTAATTCTGAAAGCTTCACATATCCCTCTATCATTAAAACACGCTGCAGAATGTACGCTATTCTTTCTTCATAAGAAGTTGGGATCTTTTCCATCTGTTTTTGAAATAGACTCACACAAAAGTCTTCAAATCTCTTCTTTTGTATAATTTCTAATTCGTACCCAGTCCCTCTTTGCGATTCGATTTTCGCTCCGTTTTCTTCCAATATATCATTTAATAATTTTATATCCTTTTGAATCGTCTTCGTTGATACATGTAAACGACCCGCTAAAAAAGCTCGATTTAACATCGATTTCTCTTCTAAAAATTCCTCTAAAATAGAAATTAATCGCTGATGCACCTTTGTCATAGCTCTTCCTCTCGCTCTTTATATACAAAGGGGGAAAAGCTGCTGAAATCAGTAGTTTTTCCCCTTTATATTCTCTCTATTTCTTTAATGTGAATCCGAATTTATCCCATGCTTGTAAATAGTCTAGTAAGAAAATCTCTTCTTCTACAATTCGACCAACTACATTTGTTTTTCCTGTATTCACCATATCTTTTAATGCAATTTGTAATTCGCCTTTATACTGGCCATATTGTTCATTATCAATTAATAAATCTCCACGCTTAATTTCGCGCGTATTATGAGGTTTAAATTCTTCTTTTTTATATTTCACACGACTTTGTGTAGAACGAATCATATATTCAGATACATCTCCGCGATAAAAATGTGGTTCGTCTAATACGATAATTCTTTCTAGTTTTGTCGTTGTATCATATAGTTCTATATCAAATGTTTGTTTCTCTTTATTTAATGCACCTAGTGCTTGTAATTCTTCTTCTGACGCATATGCGTTTGCAATAATAACATCATCAATTAATTCAGTCGCAAATAAATGCTTCGCCTGTGTTGTCATCGGTAATTCACGATGCTGCTCTAATGTACATAACCCTTCTGTTACTGGCCAAGGTCCGTATGTTGCATCAAATGATGAAATAAAAGCTGCCGTTCTCATACCGTAATCTTTAAATTGTTTCGAGCATTTAATGAAATGATCGTATGATAACCCTGAATAACGATGCGGATAAAAATTATGACAACCAATTAAATTTTCACGATTTGGTCTATGACTCATAATGTTATCTACATACTTCGTACCATTGCTCATATTAATCTCAATTTTCAAACCATACGGATTATAAGTCATAATTGATTCTTCTAATCCTGAGAAACCAACATCTAAACGAATACCGTACGCACCTAATTCATGGAAGAATGATAAATCATTATACGAAATACCTAATTGTTCAAAAACAGATGGACTAATATCAACTAATACTTGGAATCCTAATGCATTCGCATGAGAGATCGTTTCTTTAAATTCTTCTATAATTTTCTCTTTTTCTCCATCCACAGATAATAAACATGTGAACACACGTGTAAATCCATATTTACTTGCTAATGTTAAATACTCCTTATCTTTCTCTACTGTTGAATGTTCTGGATAAATAGAAATACCTAATCGTCTCATATGTACACGCCTCTTTCTTCATCATATTGTAAACCTTTTCAAATATATGTAGTGAAAAAGTATATATCCCCTTCTTGTTCACTACTCTTTTGAATCCGCTTTCTTTAAAGAAAAAAATTTCTATCATTCTTAACACCTACAAGTCTATACATCTATACTTTACATCTTTTTTTCATAGTTGTGTAGCTTTTACACAAATTTGTCAGTTTTTCAACTTAAAAATTGTTATCCGTTTTCAAGACACCTTCCTTGACTGTTGCATTGGCCAATACATATACTCGAAAGAAAAGAGAAAATTTTATATAGGGGATGAATATATGGGAGAAGCAATACTCGTAAAACGAGAACCGTTATGGACAAAAGAGTTTGTTGCTTTAATTTTTGCAAACTTATGTATGTTTTTAGGGTTTCAAATGTTAATTCCAACCTTACCTGTTTATGTGAAAGAAATTGGTGGCACAAGTTCCAATATCGGATTTGTTGTCGGCATGTTTACCGTTGCGGCACTTTTTGTTAGACCGCTAACTGGGAACGCCTTGCAAAAATTCAATAAAAAAATCATTTTAATGATCGGTACTGCTATCTGTTTACTCGCTATGAGCAGTTACCTTTTCGCCTCAACTATCTTTCTCTTGCTTGCTGTTCGTATTTTACACGGAGCTGGTTTCGGTATTACAACGACTACATATGGAACTGTCGTTTCTGATTTAATTCCCTCAGCTCGCCGCGGAGAAGGCATGGGATATTTTGGCCTTTCTGGAACAATTGCAATGGCCCTCGGTCCACTTATCGGACTATGGCTTATGCAAACATATAACTTCACAATTCTTTTTTTATGTGCATTATCGTGCACAATTGTTTCATTAATATTAACGAAACTACTTCAAATCCAAAAATCGAAACAGCCTCCACAACAATCATCTAGTACTTTTCTCGATGGATTTATTGAGCGTAAAGCTTTACTTCCTTCATTATTAATATTATGTATTACATTAATGTACGGAGGAATCGGAAGTTTTATCACACTATTTGCTACAGAAGTCGGCATAGCTGATATTAGTCTCTTCTTTTTATGTAACGCACTAGCAATCGCTGTGACTCGTCCATTCTCCGGAAAGCTATATGATGCGAAAGGCCATACATTCGTCATCATTCCGGGAGTTATTATAACGTTTACAGGCATTATTTTATTGTCGTATACGACGACAATCCCGAGCTTAATCATTGCTGCAGCATGTTACGGAAGTGGTTTTGGAGCGATCCAACCTGCGCTACAAGCATGGATGATTGACCGCGTAGCACCGCATCGACGCGGTGTAGCAACGGCTACATTCTTCTCCGCATTTGACCTTGGAATCGGCGCTGGAGCGATTATATTTGGATTTATTGCTCATTTTACAAACTATGCAACTGTATATCGTTACTCCTCTCTATTACTTATTGCTTTTCTCTTCATTTACATTACAAGCATAAGAAAACAAAAGCATGGCGATAAAAACACGGAAAAAGCTGCTGGATAATTCAGTGGCTTTTTTATCGTGTTAAAAGAATTATTTCCCCTCGTTTTGCTGTTATAAAACTACATGCATTTTCCTACATATTTTTTTAACTTTCATCAAAAAATATACGATGAACTCGCAGACGCTTTCCTTAATATTCAACTGAACAATATTATTCTAAAAAGTGTGATTTCTTTACAAAATTAAGATTTATACAAGATGAAAACCAATAAAACACAGCTGTTTCTTTAAGGGATTGTAAACTTTTCTTCTCTTTGTAAATTTAGTGTAAATTTTACTAGCAAACCGTTTACAGTGCCTCAAGGTTCAGTTAATAATTACATCGTACATGAAATTTAAGGAGTGGAATGCGTGGAATATAATGTTCAAGATATGATCTTCCAGTTCATTGGTGGATTAGGTATTTTCTTATTCGGGATTAAATACATGGGCGATGGACTGCAACAAGCAGCTGGAGATCGTCTTCGCGATATTCTAGATCGTTTTACAACAAACCCACTTATGGGTGTACTAGCAGGTATGTTAGTTACGGTATTAATCCAATCCAGTTCAGGAACAACTGCTTTAACAGTCGGACTTGTAAGTGCCGGATTTATGACATTAAGACAAGCAATCGGTGTTATTATGGGTGCAAACATCGGTACGACAGTTACTGCATTTATTATCGGAATTAAAATCGGAGAATATGCTCTCCCAGTTATGGCAATTGGAGCAATCTTACTATTCTTCTTTAAAAATAAAAAAGTACATTCTGTAGGTCAAGTTGTATTCGGTTTTGGTATGTTATTCTTCGGTTTAGAATTAATGAGCGCAGGTATGAAACCTCTTCGTTCTTTAGAATCATTCCAAGAATTAACAGTTAGCATGAGTGATAATCCAATTTTAGGAATTGTTGTTGGTACAGTCTTTACTTTAATTGTACAAAGTTCAAGTGCAACTATTGGTATTTTACAAGAACTATTCGGTCAAGGTGCAATCGATTTACAAGCAGCTCTTCCTGTATTATTCGGTGATAACATCGGTACAACAATTACAGCTGTATTAGCAGCAATCGGTACTTCTATTGCCGCAAGACGTGCAGCATTAGTTCACGTTATCTTTAATATTATCGGTACAATTATCTTTACAATTTTATTAGTACCATTTACAAGTTTAATTCAATATTTCCAAACATCATTAAACTTGAATCCAGAAATGACTATTGCATTTGCACACGGAACATTTAACGTAACAAATACAATCATTCAATTCCCGTTCATTGCAGTGTTAGCATGGATCGTAACAAAAATTATTCGTGGTGAAGATGCAGCGATTGACTTCAAACCACAACATTTAAATCCAATCTTTATTGAACAATCTCCAGCCATCGCTTTAACTGAAGCTCAAAAAGAGATTATCCGTATGGCTGAGTTCTCATTACATGGATTAAAAGAGGCAAATCAATTTTTAAATACACAAGACAAAAAACACGCAAACATGGCTACTCAATTAGAAGGAGCTATTAACAATTTAGATAAAAAAATTACCGAGTATTTAGTTTTACTATCAGAAAAGCCACTTTCACCTACGGATTCTGAAAAACATTCTGTTTTAGCAGGTGTTGTTGGAGATATTGAACGTGTCGGTGATCATGTAGAAAACCTTGTAGAACTTGTAGATTTCCAAATTTCAAACCGTGTTTCACTATCAGATGAAGCATTAGCTGAATTAAACGAAATGCTTGAGTTAACAATTTCAACACTGCAAGACTCAGTTGAAGCTTTAACAAACTTCGATACTGAACTAGCTCAAACTGTTATTGCAAAAGAACGCAAAATCGACCAAATGGAACGTGTTCTTCGTAAACGTCACGTATTACGTCTAAACGAACGCAGCTGTTCAGGTGATGCAAGTATCATCTTCGTCGATATGGTAAGTAACTTAGAGCGCATTGGCGATCACGCTGTAAATATCGCTGACGGTGTTTTAGGTGAACAAGGAAAAATCAATTTAAAACAATCATTATAATAAGAAAGAGACGCTAATGTAAGCGTCTCTTTCTTATTATATTTTAACAACTGTTCTTCCTTTTAACTTTCCTTGCAATATAAGTGTAAACTTCTCCTCTAATTCTTCTAATGTACATTCTCCTGTATAAGATCTTAACTCTTTATTACTCCATTCATTTGCTAAGAGCGTCCACACATCACTTCTCACATCTGCTGGACATTGCACAGAATCTATCCCTAAAAGGCTTATGCCTCGTAAAATAAACGGATATACCGTTGTTTGTAATTCCTGGCCTGCCACATTACCGCATGTCGTTACACAACCACCATACTTTACTGTTTTTAAAGCTGTTTCTAACATACGTCCACCTACAGTATCAATAACTCCGGCGTATATCCCTTTTAACATCGGTCTTCCTGATTCATCATTCAATTCCGCGCGATGAATCACTTTTTTCGCTCCTAGACGTAGTAGCATATCTTTCTCTTCCATTTTTCCTGTCGCTCCTACTACGTTAAACCCTAACTTACTTAATATACTAACAGCTACACTGCCTACGCCGCCTGTAGCACCCGTTACTAAAACATCTCCCATATTAGGCTTGATTCCTGCCCCAATAAGCTTATATACCGACAACGCCGCAGTAAAACCTGCTGTCCCATACATCATACTTTCCTTTAATGACATTCCTTCTGGTAAAGGCACGACCCAAGATGATGGCACGCGAATATATTCTCCGAAACCACCAGAGGTATTCATACCTAAATCATATCCCGTTACAATAACTTGATCTCCTGCTTTAATGGTAGCATCTTCACTACTCACAACTACTCCTGCAGCATCAATTCCTGGCGTATGAGGATATGTTCTCGTAACACCTTTATTACCAGTAGCTGAAAGAGCATCTTTATAATTTAATGAAGAATAATGAACTTGTATGAATACGTCTCCCTCAGGTAAACTACTTACTTCTCTCTCAACAACTTTTCTTACAAACTGATGATTTTCCTTTTCGTTCACAACGATTGCTCGGAATGATGTATGATTCATTATGCTCTCTCCTTTATCCGTCAAATTCTTCTTTATTATATAGAAGAAATAAGTAAGCTTACTCATTTCTTCTTGGCTATATTTCAACAAATCTTACTTCCCTATCACTTTCTCATAATATATATTTTCATTTCTACTAAAAGCCCTTATACTTATTCTACATCTGACAAATAATATATAGAAAATCTGACTTTTTATAAATATATTGAATTTTTACGAAATGTAAATGTTTTGTAATGTTTTTTTTCGCTAAATTTCATTATAATAAGTGGATATGAGTGTCGTATTTCAATCCAAATGAAGGAGTACAGGAAATGGAGCAAAACCCATCTTTGCAAGAAAATACACGCAATAAACCGAAAAAAAATAAGAAAAAAATAAAAATTATTATAAGCGCTATACTATTCGTTTTATTAATAGGCGGCGGTTATACTTGGTTTTTAGTAAATAAAGCATCTTCTGCTGTTCGAAATGCCGCACACGATTTAGCACGCGGTGATAAATCTGATTTACGTGATAAGGCTGTAAAACCTATTACAAACAATGTCTCTGTTTTAATAATGGGTGTCGATGAAAGCGATGTCCGTGGAAAAGAATATGGTGAAGCTATAAGAACAGACGCGCTTTTACTTGCAACATTTAATAAAGATAGCAAAACTGTTAAACTATTAAGTATCCCACGTGACACATATACTTATATTCCAATAGAAAAGAAAAAAGATAAAATTACACACGCTCATGCATTCGGTTCTGCTAAAAACGGAAAAAATGGTGGACCACAAGCAAGCATTGATGCAGTTGAAAAATTAATGAATGTTCCTGTCGATTATTTTGTAAAATTCAACTTTAAATCATTTATAAAAATCGTCGATGACTTGGGCGGTGTTGAAGTTGATGTACCAGTTGAATTTACTGAGCAAGATAGCAATGATAATGCTGAGGCTATTCATCTAGAAAAAGGTGTTCAAAAGCTAAATGGCGAAGAAGCTCTTGCTCTTGCTAGAACAAGGCACATCGATAGTGATGCAATGCGTGGACAACGTCAACAACTCGTTATCGAGGCTATTTTAAAGAAACTAACAAGTGTTGGTTCTGTAACAAAAGTTGGCAACATCATTGATGATATTAACGGACAATTCGTTACCAACTTAACATTTGATGATATGCTTTCATTCTATAAATATGGATCGGATTCGGAAATTGAGAAATTACAAATCCAAGGTGATGATTGCTACATGGCAAAAGGTGACGATACTTGTAGCAAATCTGCTGGTGGTGGTCGAACTTACTACTACAATCCAGATAAAAAAGAATTAGCTAATGTTACAAATGAACTTCGTACTCATCTTGGGCTACCTGCATATACAAAGTCTGACTCAAACTCTGATTCGAAAAAGACAAAAGAATCTAAGTCTGAAAATTCAAGTGAACGCGAATCAAATAACAATGAAGTGAAAAATAAGAACAAAAATAGCAGTGAAGATACAGAAACATCGTCTAATGACAATGAATAATATAGAAGCGGTTCTCTATGGAGGTAGAGAACCGCTTCTTTTTAT
>NZ_JBEUTW010000254.1:0-4974 GCF_040492675.1 Bacillus sp. AP50 | reverse complement strand
TTATATACCTTATAAGTATAAATATAACACATTACTACGATAACCTCTATATTTACACGGAATATTCTGTTTATTAACAAGTCATTTTAGTTAAGTGTTAACATACCATACAGGCATGTGTATTCAATTTATTATTCTCCTATTTACTTTAAAACTACTACAATTAAGCGAAGTATGAATGAATTATTAAAGCACGGAAAATCTTCCCGTGCTTTTTCAAAAAAATATATTATTCCGGATGATTTCATTCACTTACCCTAGCTGACGTTTAAATGCTTTACTAGCAAAGAAGTAAGCAATAACCATAATTCCGACGCACCAAGCGAGCGCAATCCAAATATCGTTTCCAACAGTTCCTTCATATAAAAGAGCACGAATCGCATTCACGATTGAAGTTACAGGCTGATTCTCTGCAAACGCACGAACAATTTTTGGCATCGTTTCGGTAGGCACAAAGGCCGAACTAATAAATGGAAGAAAAACTAGCGGGTACGAGTAAGCAGTCGCCCCTTCCATAGACCTCGCTTTCAATCCTGGAATGATAGCTAGCCATGTTAGCGCCAGCGTAAACATCCCAAGTATCCCAGCTACCGCGAGCCAATCTAGAATATTAGCACTGGAACGGAAACCCATTAAGAGTGCAACAAGAATAACCACCACGATAGTAAGTACATTAGCAACAAGAGAGGTTAGAACGTGAGCCCACAATATCGATGAGCGCTTAATAGGCATCGTAATGAAACGTGCCATCAGCCCACTCTTTACATCCGTAAAGAGTCGCACGGAAGTGTAAGCTACACCGGATGCGATAGCCATTAGCAAAATTCCCGGCAATAAATAATTGACGTAGTTATCTGTTCCTGTCTGTATAGCCCCACCAAATACGTATACAAACAATAGCATCATCATAATCGGTGTAATCGCTACCGTAATAATTGTATCTGGACTACGCATAATATTGCGCATTAAGCGCCCAAGTAATACCCCTGTTTTGCTTTTCATTTACATCTCCTCCTTTTTGCCAATGATTGCAAGGAATATTTCTTCCAATGTAGGCTGCTTCTCGATATACTCCACTTTTGCCGGTGGGAACATCTCTTTCAGTTCAGTAAGAGTACCTGTCGTAATAATTTTTCCGCCATGCAAAATTGCGATACGATCAGCCAGTTGTTCTGCTTCCTCCAAGTACTGAGTCGTAAGCAAAATAGTTGTACCACTATCAGCAAGTTCCTTGACTGTATCCCACACTTCGATTCGCGCTTCAGGATCAAGTCCAGTCGTTGGTTCGTCAAGAAAAATAACTGCTGGCGCCCCAATCAAACTCATCGCGATATCAAGCCGGCGCTTCATCCCGCCTGAATACTGATCTGCCCTTTCGTTTGCCGCATCAGTCAGGCTAAATCTTGCAAGTAGATTGTCAGCAACTTGAGCGGGATTGGAAACACCACGTAATTTGGCGATCATTATCAAGTTTTCCCTCCCTGTCAGCATACCGTCTAAAGCTGCGAACTGCCCTGTCAAACTGATACTTTGACGAACATGGTCTGGTTGACGCTGTACATCAAATCCGCAAATACTTACTTCACCGCTATCTTGCTTCATTAGCGTCGAAAGGATGTTAACCGTTGTCGTCTTTCCCGCTCCATTTGAGCCTAGCAGCGCGAAAATTTCTCCACGCTGCACCTCAAAATCTACCCCTTTTAAAACTTCCTTGTCTTTAAAGGATTTTTTCAAGCCTTTTATAGAAATCGCTGCATTACTCATACTTTTTTCCTCCCTATAAAAATGTTTTGCGGAGATAATTTATTTACCTCTATCTATTTAGTACCACTGATATTCTGTATCACTTAGTACCAAGCTAAAAATATAACTGAATAGCTATGGTGGCAATTCATATGTGTAACCAGCTAATCAGTCGGTATTACTTATTCCATTTATTTTTTTCTCAATTTCTTCATAATACTTTCATTCAAATCTTCACGATACTTGGAGACGTAAGTTTTAGCATTTGCCACTAGTTCGTCAGCAAAGGAAGCCACGTCATCCCCAGTAATGTCAAGCACTTGTCTTCCTTCTGCTGCACCAGCTTCAAACAAATCGATTAATTCATACTGTATGTGTAACATATCCATCCCGTTACCCGCTGAGAAATTCCACATGTAGTTTTGAATTTTCTTAAATACAAATTGGTAGTCCTCTGGCAGAGCCTCAACTCGTGCCATCATCATTTTGTACTCTTTTTTATCACCAATTAACTTTTTAAACATTTCTAACATCTTATTTTCCTCCTTTTTTATAAAACCGAACAAGAAATTCCCAAAGTATCGGCCGGAACATTTTATCTTATGAACCTATTTTGACTTCAAGACGTTAATTTTTGACGATACAAAATCCCATTTTTTCCAAAACAATTCAAGCTCTTGGCGGCCCTCTTCATTTAATGAATAAAACTTACGAGGCGGTCCCATATCTGATGGTTTCTTTTCAATATTCACAAGCTTTTTCTTCTCTAATCGTACAAGGATGGTATACACCGTACCTTCCACAACTTCGGTAAACCCAAGATCATTCAGATGGCGGGTAATCTCATAGCCATACGTTTCACGGCGACTGATGATTTCCAGTACACACCCTTCCAGTGAACCTTTTAGCATTTCAGTTAAATTTTCCATGTCCTGATCCTCCTTTACCCCCTATTCTGTCTGACTTATATTCAGTATCACAGAGTACTAAGGCGAATTTTTTTACTGAATAGCTTTTGAGTAAAACCACACTATTCAGTATCACTTATTACAACTACATTGTATGACTAAGTAGTTGTGGATGTCAACTTTATTTTCAAAAAAATTAAAAATCCGCTTTACCCTAACCGGATACAGCCTCCTTTTTTGTTGTAAGGGCCATCAAACTAGTAAAACAGAGCTGATTCAAAGTGTAATTTAAATCAGCTCTGCTTTATTGTTTTCATACCGTTATATCTTGTTTTTTCACGATACAAACTGTTTCTCCCTACCATTCCCATTGCATATAAAGCATAAAGGCAAGTGCGGTCAGAGAAAATTTCCAGAGATTATCCGTACATGATACGAGCCCCCAAAATACAATTCTATTAGAAATCTGTTCTCTGTATTCTCTTTTATTTTATTTCTGATAGTTGATTAGCAACACTATCTAAAAATTTTTCTACCTTTTCTTTTGATGTATCCGGCGCATGATAACCGATCGTAAATGTAAGCCTTCCATTATAAGAGCTTGCTCCCATTGAAAAGAATGGTGCATACATAATAGGTGATGTCATATACCCGTCCTCAGCTTGAATTTCACCAAACTGAATAGGTTCCTCAGCGATTACTCCCAAATTTGTCAGTAATGGCAACGCCATCCCCATCTGTACAGCCTGTTCATATTGCTGATTATACATTTCCTTCACTGTAGATAGCTTCATTTCTGCCAGTAACTCCATTCCTGCTGCTGAAGAAAGACCTGGATTTTGAGACTTTATTTTATCCATTGATTGTTTAACTCGAACAAGAGTCTGCTTAAATGTTTCATCGTCTTCCATTTTAATCACTGGCATTTCCATACCGGATAAGTTGCAAATAGCACCAGTTGTATTATTAGGCAGATATCGACGTAAATCAATTGTCAAGCCAATCATTTTTTCTGCAGTGCGAGGTTCTGCATACACAGTGAAATGTGATAAAGCTCGGAAGTATGCAGTCATGATTACATCATTCAAGGTAGCCTGTTGAGCTTTTGTCCATTGGGTTAAACGTAGAGTTTGCTCATGGCTCAATCGCCGTACGGACATTTGGGGAAATTTATTTTTGTTAGGTTGAGATGGAAAAGACCATAACGATGCCTGTTGTTCTTGGTTAGGACGATACGCACTTTTTATGTCCGATATTCCAGCGTATTTGAATACATGTGATTGATCTCGACAACTCTCATTTCCCTTATCAAATTCCTTTATAATTTGCTTCTTAGACCGTCCCAATGAAAGGTGAGTATATATCATTCCAAGCAATTTAATATATTCCTTGACTCCTGCACCATCTGAACATAGATGAGACAATTTCACAACTAACATATCTGTTGTAGTGCCCCGTAATAATTTCGTTTGAACCATAGGCCCCTGAATACGATCACCAGGTTCCTTAATAAAATCTATTGCCATTATTTCAAGTTCTTGATTATTTCCTTCTGCAAAAAAGCAAATAGATGAGTTAGTGTCAGATGAATGTTCCTCCCAGTAAGGAATATCATTTTCTACAAACCGGCTGTTCAAAACTGGTTGCAATTGCAACGTTATCCTTACTGATTCTTCAAGTATTTCCTTGGATATACCTACAGGAAAATAAAGAACTGCATTAATTTGTTGATCTGCAGAATAAAGACCTAATACATAATTCATTCGATCTTGTGGTGTTACTGAATACTTTCTTTTCTCCATAATTCCGTCCCCCTTTAGGACTTTTTGTATAACCCTATTTTCCATATGCTTATAATTTTTCTAGTCATTTTTCTTCAAGAGCTAATAACGCTTATTTTTCGAATTTTTAACGAAATCATCTTCTCCGTATTGGTTTCATTCTTTTTGCAGGTGATATATTCATTATTTTATTGTTATCAACACTGCCTAACCTCACAACAAAACCAAACAAGAATAAATTAAGTTTATATATACGTAAACATTTTATTATAACGTCTATAAATTATCAATATAGCAAATAAATCGTTTTTATGTCTGTCAATAAAAAATAATATATTCAAGGGCCACTTCATCATAAAAGATTGATGTGCATGTAAATGTACCCCTATCACTTTCAAAATAAGAATGAGAATTTTTCCAACAAAATAAGCTGCAGTTATTGATTTTACAGTAAGAAAAGCCCCTCCATTTTGAAGATGCGCAATCAAAATGAGTAGGGCTATTTCCAATTTAAATTTTATAAAAGAATGATTATCATAAAT
>NZ_JBEUTW010000253.1:0-2802 GCF_040492675.1 Bacillus sp. AP50 | reverse complement strand
GAGAAAATAGGATGGCAGTCAACCTAGAAGGACATGGCCGCGAAGATTTCATAGAAGGAGCAGATCTAAGTAGGACGGTTGGTTGGTTTACAAGTATGTTTCCAGTAGTATTTGATGTATCTTCAAGTGATCTTGGCAGTGTTATTAAAGAAGTAAAAGAAACATTGCGGAAAATACCAAATAAAGGGGCAGGATATGGGATACTTCAATACCTTTCTGATAAAAGAGTGTTCAAATGGCAAGGAAAGAGAAAACCGGAGATAAGCTTTAATTATCTTGGTAGGTTTGAAATCGAAGGCAACCAGACGCATTCTACGATGCCAATGGGTTTTCAAGTAAGCCCGATTAATCATTTTTCAAATGGACTGGACTTCAATGGTTTTATCACTTCAGGTCAATTAACAGTTCAAGTAAGTTATGATTCTCAAAAATTTCATTATAAGACTATTGAAAGTGTAATTAGGCAATATGAGGAATGGCTAAAAGCCGTTATCAATCATTGTGCCGGAAAGACAGATGCAGAAAAAACACCTAGTGATTTTTCTGATGAAGAACTTACATTTGAAGAGCTAGATGCTATATCTCAGCTTATAGATAATATCTAAATTCTCATCTTGAGAAAGTTACACTAGCTTTATGGGATGGAGGGATAATTTGAAAGAGAAGAAATTTGATGACATATATAGTCTATCTCCAATGCAGGAAGGTATGCTTTTCCATTCATTGCTCAGTGATAGTGATGCCTATTTTGAACAGATGGCTTTTAAATTCAAAGGCAGTTTAGATTTGCCTGTGTTTGAAAAATGCTTCAATTTGTTAATTGAAAGACATGCTATTTTCAGAAGCGTCTTCCTTCATGAGGGGGTTAGTAAACCTAAACAGGTTGTTCTAAAAGAGAGGAGCATAAAAATTGCTTATCAAAACCTTTCTTCTAAACCTGCAGAAGAGCAGTTTTCAATAATAGAATACTATAAATCACAAGATAAGAAGAAGGGTTTTAATCTCTCGAAAGATCTACTGATGAGATTTGCTGTTTTTCAGACTAGTAGAGAAGATTATACGTTTATATGGAGCTTCCACCATATTTTGATGGATGGGTGGTCTCTTGGAATTGTTTTAAATGAACTATTCGATTTATATGGGAAAATCCGTAATGGGGAAGAGCCAAAGCTGGAAAAACCAGCTGAATTCAGTAAGTATATTTCATGGTTACAAAAGCAAGATCAGAAAGAAGCTCGGGTTTATTGGGATAACTATTTAAAAGACTACAATCAAATTGCAAACCTTCCGAGCAGAAGTACTTCTGAGGCTTTACTAGGTTATGAAAGGAAAGAGATTGTTTTTAGGCTCGGAACCGATATTACCAAGAAGCTAAATGATTTAGCCAGACAGTGCAAGGTCACTTTAAATGTGGTTATCCAAGCAATTTGGGGCGTTCTTCTACAAAGATATAACAATACTACGGATGCTGTTTTTGGATCAATTGTTTCTGGTAGGCCATCAGAAATACCTAGTGTTGAGAAAATCGTTGGTTTATTTATTAATGCAGTGCCGGTGAGGGTTAAAAAAATTGCCGGCCAGAGCTTCCTGCAGCTAGTTAAGCAGCTGCAGGAAGAGGCTCTTAGGTCAGAACCTTTTAGTTACGTTTCCCTTGCTGATATTCAATCCGGTAAAGAAACGGGAAATCAATTGGTTAATCACATGGTTGTTTTTGAAAATTATCCATTTGATGATTCGATTCAAAGCAGAGAAGGTATGGATAAATACGGGTTCACTTTAACGGAAGTGGACGCATTTGATCAGACAAATTATGACTTTAATCTCCTTATTGGACCTGGCCAGGATTTAATAATAAAAATTATTTTTAATGAACGTAGGTATACACAAGATACAATACATGCCATTTTTTCACATTTAAAAATGATGGTAAATACGGTTGTTCATTCACCTGATGTACAGGTAGATGAAATAGATATGCTTTCTGTTGAGGATAAAACTAGAATTTTGGAAAAGTTTAATTCTACTGGCGGAACTTATCCAAAAACAAAGACTCTTTCAGCACTTTTTGAAGAACAGGTGCTTATGATGCCTTCTCGTACTGCTCTGGTCTTTGGTGACCAGGAAGTTAGCTATTCCAAATTAAATAGAATGGCCAATCAGGTGGCAAGGAGCCTTCGAAGGCAAGGAGTACAGCGGAATCAGATTGTAGGAATCTTAACTGAGCGATCCTTAGAAATGATTATAAGTATCCTCGGTATATTAAAGGCGGGTGCGGCTTATCTTCCGATTGATCCGAATTACCCGGAGGAAAGAATCCGCTATATGCTTGAAGATAGCGGGGCCGAAAAGCTGATCGTTCAGTATGCAGAAGACGTTCCTACCTATTATTCCGGACAGGTACTGGGGCTTTGGGAACGGGAATGGGAGAAAGAAGATTCTGCGAATCTGGAAGCGGAAGCTGGTCCGGATGATTTGGCTTATATCATCTATACCTCGGGATCTACTGGACAGCCGAAAGGAGTCATGGTGGAACACCGAAACGTGGTACGTCTCTTATTTAACGATCAGAATCTCTTTGATTTTTCGGAAGAAGATGTTTGGACATTGTTCCACTCCTATTGTTTTGATTTTTCAGTTTGGGAAATGTACGGTGCCTTGTTGTATGGAGGCCGGTTAGTTCTTGTTCCATCTTTTGTGGCTCGGGATCCGGAGGCTTTTGCTGAGCTGCTTCTCAAAGAGAAAGTGACCATCTTGAATCAGACGCCTACGGCATTTTATCAGCTTTCTCACCAGATGAAAAAG
>NZ_JBEUTW010000252.1:0-5121 GCF_040492675.1 Bacillus sp. AP50 | reverse complement strand
ATTATAAGTAAGTTCACACGAAGTTCATATCGATATGCTATTTTTATTTCACCTTTGATTTATTAATAAGAAAATATTGACCATTTGAAAAAAAGGTATATTATTTATACGAGGTAATAAAAATTCACTTCTTTCATTATTATGCTAAAAGGGGCAGCATTATTAGAAAATTAGAAGTGAAAATAGTATGTATAAGAGCCATTCTAAAATTTGTAATCTGTGAATTAGGAAAATATTGAATGCTCCAGGTCAGTACACTTTCTTGCCTAAACGTATTTACGAAAGTGACCTCAATATTTTTAATTAAATCAACGGGAGAATTGAAAGGCAGGAGAAAGTAACATGTCAGAAAATTATCGTTCTCGCGAGGAGCGACGACAAGTTAAAAAGAAAAAACAACCAGCTTCTAAAACACAAAAACCAAAAGGTAAAACATCATTTTTCCGCAAGTTTTTAATTACTTGTTTATTACTTGGTATTGTAGGTTTAGTGGCGGGGGTTGCTACCTTTTTCGTAATGATTAAGGACGCACCAAAACTGGAAAAAGCAAAACTTGTTAATCCGTTATCCTCAAAAATTTATGATAAAAACGGGGATTTGGTATATGAATATGGAAAAGAAAAAAGGACGAATGTTACGTATGATCAAATACCTAAATTAGTAGAAAATGCATTTTTAGCGACAGAAGATTCACGTTTTTATGAGCATAGCGGAGTAGACTTTAAAGGTACTGCCCGTGCTGTTTTAGTGAGTCTTAAAGGAGATTATGGCTCTCAAGGTGGAAGTACGATAACGCAGCAAGTTATTAAAAACTACTTCTTATCTATGGATAAAACACCAAAGCGTAAGGCGCAAGAAATATATTTAGCTTATAAGCTAGAACAACAGTATTCAAAACATGAAATATTAGAGATGTACTTAAATAAAATTAACTTAGGTAATCGTTCATATGGTATCGCAACAGCAGCACAAAACTACTATGGTAAAGAATTGAAGGACTTAACATTACCAGAAGTTGCGATGCTTGCAGGTTTACCGAAAGCACCGAATAACTATGATCCAACGAAAAAAGAAAATGTTCAAAAAGCAACAGAAAGAAGAAATGTTGTTCTAAACTTAATGAATCGACATGGATATATAACAAAACAGGAAATGGAAGAAGCAATAAAAGTTGACGTAGAAAAGGGACTCAAGCCTGCAGCTCAACTACAAACAATGCCATACCCCGCATTTATGGATGCAGTTGTGAAAGAAGTAGAAAAAGAATTGCCAGATGCTAATATTGGTTCTGACGGTTTAGAAATTTATACAACGTTAGATCCGAAAGCACAGAAACTTGCTGATAATATTTTAAATAATAATATCATTGATTATCCAAACGATAAATTCCAAGGTGCATTCACATTTATGGATACGAAAACAGGAGAAGTTCGTGCTATAGGTAGTGGCCGTGGAGAAAATAAAGCTGTATTTAAAGGGCATAATATGGCAATTGAATTAGATCGTGCAGCTGGTTCAACGATGAAGCCAATTTTCGACTATGCTCCTGCAATTGAATATTTAAAATGGGCTACGTATCATCAAATCGATGACTCTCCATTTAAGTATTCAACGGGTCAAGAAGTTCGAAATGCAGATAGAAGTCATATGGGTCCAATTACAATGCGTGAAGCATTAAAAATGTCGCGTAATATTCCTGCAATTAAAACTGCAAAAGAAGTAGGGATTAGTAAATCGAAAGAATTCTCTGAGAAACTAGGTATTACATTTAATACAGCACCGACAGAATCGACAGCGATTGGTACAAATGAAGTATCGCCAACTGAAATAGCGGGTGCTTATGCGGCATTTGGTAATGAAGGTAAATATACGAAACCGCATTTTGTTAAGAAAGTCGTTTATCCAGACGGTAAGTCACAAAGTTTTGGACAAAAACCAAAACAAGTTATGACAGATTCTACCGCATACATGATTACTGATATGCTTCGTTCTGTAGTTACATCAGGTACTGGTACATCGGCAAATGTAGGCTCTTTAGATGTAGCTGGTAAAACGGGTACGACAAACTATTCATCAAAGCAATTAGCTCAATATAAAATTCCAGAAAGTGCAACTCGTGATAGTTGGTTCGCTGGATATACACCGCAATATACGATGGCAGTATGGACTGGGTATATGAAAGATGGTAAAGACGAGTATATTAGTAGTAAAAATACGAAAATTGCACAGTTGATCTTTAAAGAAATGATGAGCGAAATGGCTACAGATAAATCACGCTTTAAAATGCCAAGTAGTGTTATTCAAGAAGGTAGTGAGCTACGTATAAAAGGTGAAAAACGTGATTCATCGCCAAATACTAGCGTACCGGATACAACGGAGCAACCAAAACAAGATCAACAGCAAAAAACTGAAGAAGAGAAAAAGCAAGAAGAATTAAAGAAACAAGAAGAACTGAAAAAACAAGAAGAACAAAAGAAACAAGAGGAACTTAAGAAGCAAGAAGAACAAAAGAAACTAGAAGAGCAAAAGAAACAAGAAGAAGAAAAGAAACAAAATGAACAAAATAACGGAGGAGGCCAAGGAACGACACCTCCAGCAAATAACGGAGGAGGTCAAGGAACGACACCTCCAGCGAATAATAATGGAGGTCAAGGAACTCCAACCCCACCTGCAACAGTACAACCAAATAATGGTGGAAATGCAGGAGAGGTTCCTGCCAATAATGGACAATAAGAAAAATTTATAAAAAATATTAAAAAGCACTTAAGATTTGTGGAAATTACAATCTTAAGTGCTTTTTTCATTTTGCTACAGAAAATGTAATGTTAAGGGCTGGATAGAAGAAAAAGAGTGAATTAACGTAAAGAGAGAAAAGTCTACTTGCAAATGATGGTATGTGTTGGTTATCCCGCAAAGGGACTAACTATGATGAATCATATAAAGTATTAAATAAGTAAAAATTATATTCAAATCTTTAATAAATGTCTTTCTTTAACGGTTACTTTAGTTTGGAAAACAATTAAAAAGTCGAATTTCTTATTTAAGGAATTCGACTTTGTTATGTTGAAACTGGATTAAAGGTTCGCCTTATTAAAATGTAGGGGTAATACAGTGATAGCTATTAAATGTTAAACGTACCATGAAAATTTTGAAAAAAAATTGAAGGGAAATGATAAAAGACTTGAGTCTGAGGTAGTGGAGGATAACTATGGCTATGAATGGGAGTACTACTGGGGTGTGTACCATGATGCCAAAATGATGGGGTAACTTGACCGGGAATTTGATATTGCTGCCAAGTTGCGGGAAGTTCAATTCCTACATCGGAGCTAGCTGTATGAACTGCAGGAACATGTATCCCAGGAGTCGAAGGAACTACGGCAGTTACTCTTAATAATACCCACATAAAATATTCACTCCTAAGTTGTGTTAATAAATTAGTATATTCTTTTCACACGTATAAAGGTACATATATAGGACTTTCGTTTAAAACATGCGTACAAAGTCTTAAGACTAATGTAAGCTGATGGTGGACTATTTAATATGAAAAGATACGTCTATTTGCGGAGGGAAAAGAGATAAAAAAAATATACAATGAGGGTGTTAATCGTAATATTTTACGAGTGTATGGAGGTATTTTTATGGAACGATTATGGACGAAATCATTTATTCAAATGACTTTCGCAATGTTATTTTTATTTACAGGATTTTATTTACTTGTTCCAACGCTCCCGCTCTTTATTAAAGAGATAGGTGGCAATGAATCGCAAGTTGGACTTATGATGGGGATGTTTACAATAGCTGCGGTTGTAATACGACCGATTATTGGAGGAATGTTAGATCAATATGGTAGAAGATCCTTTATTATTTTCGGACTCATCTTTTTTGGCTTAACGATGTATTCCTATAATATAGCATCGACTATTGTCCTTTTAGCTGTTTTACGTGTTATTCACGGAGTAACATGGGCTGTTTCTACAACAGCTGTTGGAACAGCAATAACGGATATTATTCCAGATTCACGCCGCGGTGAAGGTATGGGTTGGTATGGGATGGCGATGACAATTGCAATGGCGATCGGACCTATGATTGGATTATGGGTTGTGCAAAATTATTCATTTGATGGTCTATTTTTATTAGCGACGTTGTTATCTTTTATGGCAGTCGTATTATCATTAATAACGAAGATGCCATTTACGCCACAAAAAGAAAAAGGGAAGATGCAGCTATTTGAGAAATCCGTATTAACAATCACGATTGTAGTATTCTTTTTATCGTTTGCATATGGAGGAATAACAACCTTTTTACCGTTATTTGCATCATCAATTCATGTGAATCCGGGAACTTTCTTTCTTGTATATGCAATTGCATTAACAATTGTAAGACCAATTTCAGGGAAACTATTAGATAAGTATGGAGAAGTATTCATCATACTTCCAGCATTATGTATTACTATTTTAGCTATAGTTGTTTTAACTATTTCAAATGGTTTGATAGGTGTAATTATCGCAGCAACATTATACGGTATTGGATTTGGTTCAGCGCAGCCAGCTTTGCAAGCGGCAATGCTTACAATTGTCGATCCGAGTAAAAGAGGAGTTGCAAATGCTTCATTTTTTACAGCGTTTGATTTAGGAATCGGATTAGGTGCTATTTTACTTGGAGTTGTTTCACAAATGTTTGGTTATCGTATTTTATTTTCAGGGAGTGCAATTTCAGCATTGATAGCCTTAATTATTTTCGTCTTCTTTGTAAAACAACGATTAGGAAAAAAAGAGTTTGCGTAAACTGGAGGAATAAAGATGAGAATTTCAATTGATCGTAAAGCTCTGCAGTGGTTCCAGGAAGAATTACGTATAAAGCACGGTGAATCTGTACGTTTTACTGTAAGGTACGGAGGGGGATAGTTCAATTCAGCCCGGATATTCTTTAGGGGTTGTTGCTGAGAAACCCGATGGCGAAATAGTGTCAGTTGAGAAGGAAGGTATTATATTTTTTGTAGATTCTGATGATCTTTGGTATTTTCAAAACTATGATTTATTTGTAAGTTATCATGAGGAAATGGAAGAAATTCAATTTAATTATGTAAAATAATAACTTTATTAAAAACGAATAAGTTTTATA
>NZ_JBEUTW010000251.1:0-19969 GCF_040492675.1 Bacillus sp. AP50 | reverse complement strand
GACACAGTATATACTGTGTCTTGTTTTTTATATTGTTACATACCGATCCAAATGTAAATGTTGCATATCTTTTGTATGTATAACAACATCAAATGCACTCCCTACTCCTCCATTCAAAATCATAGAACGAACTGCTCGATTTTGTTTTTGCGTTTCAGAAAAAGGATTCGTATCTTGATGGCTCGTAAGCTGTTCTAATATCCCTGCAGCTAACAAGAACTCAGATTGTTTCTTATGCCATACTGCACTCATTCCTTGCATACTAAACATCTCCTTTAGCTCGTCCCAATGAATATGAGTAGTAAGATCCATTTCACCTGGATGCGCTAGTGGGTTACGTATTAGCTTATGCTGATAATACCCTCGCAAACTTCCTTCACGGTGTGCTGGATGCATCCATTCTTCTTTTGTGTATCCATAATCAACTGTAATACATATACCTTTTTGAAACCATTTCGCAATTTCTTTTATATACTCCTCCATCACAATTGGTACTTCAAAACGTTGCCCTTCAGCAATATGAATATTATATTTCAATAAATAGCGACCAATTCTTTTATCTAACGGCCTACATACTTCTGAAAGGTTTCCTTCCTCTGTATATGTAATACGTACTTCATACAACATACCATTTCTTTTCTCAATTATTTCAACAGGAAATGCATCAAACAACTCATTCGAAAAAAGAATTCCCTCGAAAGAATCTCCCATTTCACTATAGGAGGTATAGTACGATACATTAGAAAATGAGCCAAGGTGCTCCTGCTGTAATTTTCTATGAAAAGGGCTCACTTCAATCATTGAATAGTTTAAATCAATAAAGGTTTTTGGAGATAATTGCTTCCATTCTTGTAAAACATCATAGGCAAACTTCCCTGTTCCTCCGCCAATTTCACAAATATTCGTAGCAACTTCACCATTTTCAACAAGACGAATAAAAAGTTTAGCAAAAGTTTTTGCAAACACAGAGGATACGTTGCTACTTGTAAAAAAATCCCCTTGTCTTCCAATCTTTTCACGTTCTTTCATATAATATCCATGACCTTCTGTATACAATACAAGGTTCATATACGTACTATATGAAATTGAATAATCCTTTTCTTTCCCCATCCATTCTCTTAAAATGAGCTCCATTCCCATAATGACTCCTTATTGTAAAAACGGATTATTTTCTTTTTCAAAGCCAATGCTTGTTTCTGGACCATGTCCACATAAAACCGCTGTTTCATCTGGTAATACAAATAATTTCTCTTCAATACTTCCAATTAATTCAGCGAAACTTCCACCAGGTAAATCTGTTCTTCCAATGCTCATTTGGAACAATACATCTCCTGAGAATACAGCATTCGCCTCTTTACTATAATAAGAAATACTTCCTGGAGAATGTCCTGGTGTCTCAAAAATTTCAAAATTAAATGATCCAATTGTTAATGTACCTTCTGCATCAATAATATGATCCGCTGGTTTTGCTGTAATACTGCGGTTCATCATAAAAATTTGAGAGCCGTTTACAGTTGCATCTCCTAACCAATCTGCTTCTTCTTTATGTACGTACACAGGAATATGAAAAGTGTCTCTTACCGCATCAACAGCACCGATATGATCAAAGTGAGCATGTGTTAATAAAACAGCTAATGGTTTTAATTGTTCTTCTTGTAAATATGTAACGAGCTTTTCACCTTCATGACCAGGGTCAAAGATAATGCACTCTTTTTGATCGTTCATTAAAATATAAGCATTTGTTTGTAATGGGCCTAACGGCATTTGTATCCATTTCATATGAAAATCTCCTCCAGTTATTAAACTTACTTTTAATGATACAACATTTCTTTCTCTGAGGAAAAGAAAGGATGCTATCTCGACAATCATTTTTAAAACATGTACAATATAAAAGAGTAAATATTCCAAAAACTCATAATAAGAAATGGGTAGACAGAGGAGGATATTGTATGGGCCTTGTTATTATTTTTACACTTGTCACTCTGTTAGCTGTATTTGCTACGCTTAGAACACTTCGTGAAAAAAACTTTTTCGCGAGCGGCTTTGCAATTGCAACTGTACTCGTTTTCGGATGGTTTACGATCATGACTGTTCTATATAACGGGTATCCACCAGCAGCTTAATTCGTTTACACTTTATTCTTCATCGAGATTTCACACAAAAAGAGGAAGGGTTCCCCCTTCCTCTTTTCATATTTCACAACTTATATCATCTTCGCTTCGTATTTGTGCTTTTTTACAAGCCAAGCTCCTCCGATAACACCTGCATCATTACCAAGTGTTGCAATAGCTAACTTCGTGCTCTTTACAGCACGTGAGAAAGCGTATTGCTCGAAATAGCGTTGAATTGGTTCTAATAGCGCATCTCCAGCTTTAGACACGCCTCCACCAATAACAATTTTCTCTGGGTTCAATGTACTAGAAAGGTTCGCTACAGCTAATCCTAAATAAGAGGCTACTTTTTCTACTACTTCACCTGCTAATTCATCACCTTGTCCAAGTGCTTCAAAGACATCTTTTGATGTAATACGTCCTTCTTCAGCTAACATAGAACGCAACATGCTCTCTTTATTAGTCTCTTGTATTTTTTGCATAGCAACACGTACAATACCTGTCGCAGATGCTACTGTTTCTAAGCAACCAGACTTCCCGCAATTACATGGGAAAGCATTTTCTGTAACGACTGTAATATGTCCAATCTCACCAGCAGCACCACTCACGCCGTGTACAATCTCACCATTGGCGATTACACCACCACCAACGCCCGTACCAAGTGTCATACATATTAAATCTTTTGCACCTTCACCAGCACCTTTCCACATTTCACCAAGCGCTGCTAAGTTTGCATCATTATCAATAACAACAGGTAATCCTGTTTCTACTTCTAATAAATCTTTTAGCGGATAGTTTTTCCATCCTAAATTAACCGCTTCATAAATCATTCCAGACGCCACATGTACAGGACCAGGAGCTCCCATACCAATACCAATTAACTTGCTCTTCAATTCGCCTAATTCTTCTAGCTTTTTATCAATTGCTTTCGCAACATCAAGTGTAATATGTTTTCCTTGCTCACCTGTATTCGTAGGGATTTCCCACTTATGTAAAATTTCACCGTACACATTAATAAATGCTAATTTAATCGTTGTACCACCAAGGTCAACACCAACTAACCATTTCTCTTCCATGTTGCTTACCTACCTTTATCTAATTCTTATTTAGCTCTTTTTGAATTTCTTGCTTCAATAAAAATAAAGCTGTTTGATAGTCTTGTGGATCGATTAGCTGTGATTGATTTAATTCACGCAATTCATCTTGCATTAATTGTAAATCTGCAATTCGATCTCCCGTATAAATAATCGTACCAAATTTCTTTAGCAATTGCTGAATATCATAAATAGATACCATTTCATCACCCTCTATGCTCACTTACTATAAAAAATTATAATAAGAAAACGTTCACATATTTTATTATAATCAAGAAGAAAAAGTCTCGTCAATTTTTATTTGTCTATACAAGCTTATTTGTAAGCAGTGTTCCTTTTTCTGTAATAATTTTTTCTATGTTTTTATCAAATGGCTCTACCGGAATGTGTTTTACCATTTGAAAATCATACGCTAATGACAGCGTTTTCCCTTTATAATGCACGAGATAACGATCATAATAGCCACCGCCGTACCCAATTCGCTCTCCTCGTTCTGTATAAGCTACGCCTGGGACAATTTGAAGATCAATTTCATCCATATTCACTTCTTCCGTAAGCCCGGGAATCGGTTCACGTAAATTCATATACACCGTTTCTAATTGATCAAAATTATTAATTTGCCGGAAGGACATCGTTCTTGTTCCTTTATTACACTTAGGAACTACAACTTTCTTTCCTTCTTCCCAAGCTTTTTCGATAATAGGATATGTATTCACTTCATTTTCCATTGAAAGAGTAATTCCAATTGTTTTAGCTTCAACCCACTCTTTTTGCGCATACAACGAAAATGCAATCTGTTCTGATAAAGTTGTATACTGTTCTTCTGATAAAGAATTCATGTGTTCTATTATTTGTTTACGCAAACGTACTTTCTCTGCTTTCACACATTCTCCCCCTTACAGTGACACTTTACTCTATGCTGATAGTGTATCACTTTTAACATAGGAATCGAATAAAAAAAGAAACAGTAGGAAAATATTCCTACTGCTTACTTTGTTTCACGGTGTAACGTAGACTTCTTGTCACGCTTGCAATACTTTTTAAGCTCGATACGCTCAGCGTTGTTACGTTTATTTTTCTTTGAGATATAGTTACGATCTCCGCATTCTGTACATGCTAGAGTAATATTCACACGCATTCTTATTTCCCTCCAGTACTAATAACTTAAATCAGACTATACTATAATACCACTTTTAAAATAAAAATTCTACACCTTTTGATATTGTCTAATTTTTTCTATAAGATTTTTCATATTTTCCCTTGCTATTACTGGGTTTCTAGCATGTGAATACACCAAAAATTTTGGTTGTTTTATGTCAGAAACGATATAAGACCACTCTTTTTCAGTATATTTGAACTGCACTCCTTCAAATATCCCTTCTCCCTTCCTTTCTATATCATCCAATAATTTCCTCATAATTTCCCCTTTTTCATTCCATGAACATACCACTTCATCATAAAGTAAATAGAGCGGAGGTGATTGCTCTACTATGCTGAGAAACGTTTTTCCTTGCAATGCTATTAGCTCGAATAATTTTCCAATCCGATATAAAATATCTCGCTTCCACCTCACTTGAAACGATTTTCTTTCATCCTGCGTATAAAATAGAAGATAACATTCTCCTAACTTCAAAGACATTGGATAAATATTTCCTGTCGATTCGAGCAAGAAATCTGGAATATCTACCTCTTCAAAATCTGTACCTTGGTAAATATTACTATGTTTATCGTATAACTCGAAATGATTTCCTTTCTCCGAAAACATAAGAGCCATATTCGCTTTACTTGATTTCATCAAAGCTTTCACATGATCTTTTTGTTCGCTTGCATAAATCCATGTAACTGTACAACCAAGTCTTTGCAGAAAGAGCATAAGTAAATGTTGCAACGTATCATTTCTCTTATTAATAAGAAGATGAAACTTCTGCATCTGTATTTTCTCGATATCAATATGCTCCAATATAACTTCTATATACTCATTCATAGAAACATGAACGAGCTTATTACGCCCCATTTCTTTCTCCTGCACGTAATAAAACAATTCGGACATATATATTTGTTCTATCTCTTTTTGCTGCTTATACGTTAACGGCATGCCAGCTTGACCGTATAACTTTATAACAATCTCATTCTCATTCTCCACTTGAATGAAAACACCACCTGCACATTGCAAATGATGAACACTATATTGAAAAAGTGACTCGTTCATTTCTTTACATTCCATCGTATGAATCCCTATACCATGAATAGCATGTAAAAATAAATTTTTATAAGAGGTTGTTTCTATATTTTCTTGACTTCCAATTAATATACTTTCTCCTTTTTCAAAAAGAGAACCATACGCCATCGCAATCTTCACGATAAACTGGGGAGTAATTTCAACATTCCCTCTTCCTACAATGCGGCTTTTTTGTAACCACCCTGCACTCATTTCACTCTCTTGAATACCAGCCGCTCCTACTATCGAATGACTATCAATCGCCTTATAAGGCCATAGTTTTCCTTTTTGCTTAATTACCGTACTTCTCCCGATATGACAGTGATCCGCTACAACACTTTTTTGAAACAGTGTAACATCATCTTCAACTATTGTACGCTCTCCTATTGTCGTTTCTAATAGTTCACAATACTTCCCAATGTGGGCATTCGCAAAAACAATACTTTTTTGAAGATGAGAATAACTTGAAACGATACTATTTTTCCCAATAATAGAATATGGCTCAATTACAGCTCCTGTACCAATCTTTGCTCCTTCTCCAATAAAAGAGGGGCCATGAATTTTCGTCCCTTTACCAATCGTCACCCCTTCCCCCATCCATACCATAGGTAATACTTCTGTATAAGGAATAGGTACTTGTAACTTTTTCGTTAACAAATCAAATTGTGCTTGTCGATATTGATTAAATGTGCCGATATCTAACCAATAACCTTCTGACAAATATGCGAATAACAAATTTTTGTTTGCCAATAACGGAAACACATCATGACTGAAATCAAAAAATTGCCTAGGCGGTATGTAAGAAAAGATTTCTGGCTCCATAATATATATGCCTGTATTCACAACATTAGATACTACCTCATTCCAGCCCGGCTTTTCTATATATCGTGTAACCTCCTGGTTTTTATTCATTACAACCAATCCAAATGAGAGTGGATTTTCTACTTCTTTCACAAACATTGTTACCATTCTTTTCTTTTGTTCATGAAACCTAATTCCTTCTGATAATTGAAAGTCAGTTAATGCATCCCCGCTTATCACAACAAATGTTTCATCTAAAAATTGTTCTGCTTGTTTAATACTCCCTGCTGTGCCAAGCGGAGGAGAGTCTTCAAAATAATACAAGTTAACTCCCCATTTACTACCGTCACCAAAATATTGCTTAATGGTCGTACTCATATATTGAACAGTAATTGCAATTTCACGAATACCATGCTGACGTAATAACTCAATATTATATTCTAAAACTGGTTTTTCTAATAATGGTAACATCGGCTTTGGAGTATTACATGTTAATGGTCTAAGGCGTCTTCCTTTTCCTCCAGCTAAAATAACCCCCTTCATATACTTCAGCCTCCACTTATATAATGTTCAGTAACTCCATATACCATATGTATATTCCCTATCCCACATGAACTAGCAGCATAAACTTGATTAGTTAAACAAATCCTCATTTAGAAGACCATATAATTAAATTTCTCACCTATAAAAACGTATGTTTCAAACAACAAGAAAGCGCTTACTATAAATTGGTAAATAATACTTATTAACAACAAACATATATACTAATTTTTCCATTACATTATGATACATCTTATCATCATAAACTAAAGGAAACAACGAGCTTTTTTTGTCATGTTTTGACTAAAAAAAGCAGGTGATTTCTCATCACCTGCTTTTATTCCTACTCATTCAATAAATAATGCTTTCCTTTTACTAAATAAAAGACATTTTCAGCAATATTTGTAATATGATCTGCTACACGCTCAATATATCTCGCGACAAATGATAATTGTGTAATTTGCGTAATTGCTTCTGGTTGTTCCGGAACCGACGATATAAACTCACGAATTGCTTTTCCATATATTTCATCAACGGAATCATCCATTTCAGCAATTTGTTTCGCAAAAGTTAAATTTTCTTGTTCATATGCTTCTAACGCTAAATGCAACATCTCATTTGCAACCGCAAACATTTCATCCAGGTTGTGCAAACTAACAGCCACTTCTTTTTCCCCAAGACGAATTGTAGCCTTTGCAATATTAACAGCATGATCTGCAATACGCTCTAAATCTGTCGCTGTTTTAATTGAAATAAAAATCCTTCTTAAGTCACTTGCTACAGGTTGCTGCTTCGTAATGAGCATAAGCGCAAGATCGTTTATTTCCTCTTCTAAATTATCCATGCGGTAATCACCATCAATGACCTCTAACGCTTTCTCTACATCCCTTGTATGCAGACCTTCCATAGCCATCAATAAAGCCGCATTTGCTAATTCTCCAAGCTCGATCACCTTTTGCTGTAACGCTTTTAAATCACCTTGAAACTGTTCTCTTACCATTTTTCTTCCCCCTCAATATTATGTGCCATTATATAAAAGTGAAACTTTAATCAACCCTCATCAATCGGACTTTTATGCTTGTAATAAACCTTAAGATAAGGAGAAGTATTACTTCTCTATTAACAGTAAGATAAAATAAGAAATGCCCTCTGTTAAGAGGGCACTTGCTCTTAGCTTTGAAACGATATCAACCAAAGCGACCTGTAATATAATCTTCTGTACGCTTATCTGAAGGAGTCGTAAATAATTTGTTTGTATCTGTATACTCCACAACTTCCCCGCTTAAGAAGAAAGCTGTTTTGTCTGAAATACGCGCTGCTTGTTGCATATTATGCGTTACGATAACAATACTAAAATCTTTCTTTAGCTCTTGAATTAATTCTTCTACTTTTAATGTTGAAATTGGGTCTAATGCCGATGTTGGCTCATCCATTAAAATAACGTCTGGCTCAATAGCTAAGCAGCGTGCGATGCATAGACGCTGTTGCTGTCCACCAGATAAACCGTATGCATTATCGTGCAAACGATCTTTTAACTCATCCCAAATCGCTGCTCCACGTAAACTTTTTTCAACAATTTCATCTAATGTCTTTTTGTCACGAATACCATGGATTTTTGGACCGTATGCTACATTCTCATAAATAGATTTTGGAAATGGATTTGGCTTTTGGAACACCATTCCTACATGCGTTCTTAATTCTTCAACTGGATATGATTTATCAAATATATTGCGTTCTCTATATTCAATTACACCTGTAGTTCGAACAATCGGTACTAATTCTACCATGCGATTTAATGTTTTTAAGTAAGTTGATTTACCACAGCCACTTGGACCGATAATGGCTGTAACTTCATTCTCATGAATACTTAAATTAATATCTTTTAAAGCATGGTCTTCCCCATACCATAAATTTAAGTTTTTCGTATCAAATACTACCTTCTTTGGCGCAGTCTCGATTTTCTCTTCGTTTTTCACCTGTACATTTACTACTGTTGCTACCATTTGAATTCCCCTTTCATCCACTTCCAACTTATTTTCGATTTCGTAACCATAAAACAAATATATTAATAAATAGCAACAAACCTAACAAAACAATCATCCCAGCTGCTGCTACATACTGAAATTCTTCTTGTGGCCTACTCATCCAATTAAAAATTTGAATTGGTAGAACTGTAAATCTATCAAACATACTAAATGGAACATAATTTGCAAACGCAAGTGCCCCAATAACTAATAGTGGTGCAGCTTCTCCAATTGCTCTTGATATCGCTAACGTACAGCCCGTTATAATCCCTGGGAAAGCATATGGCAATACAATTTGATACATCGTTTGCCACTTCGTAGCACCTAATCCGTAAGAACCCTCTAATAATACACTTGGTACTGATCGAATTGCTTCTTGACTCGCCACAACAACTGTTGGTAAAACGAGTAAACTCATCGTCAGCGCTGCTGCAACTATACTCTCTCCTAAATGAAGAGCATATACAAAAATAGTTAAACCAAGCAATCCAAATACAACGGATGGTACTCCTGCTAACGTTTGATTATTAATCTCTATTATTTTTTTAAATAGAGATTCCTTCGCATATTGCTCTAAATAAAGTGCTGTTCCAACTCCAAATATAAAAGAAACAGGTATAACAATACTCATAAATAATATTGTCCCTGACAAAGCTGCAGCAATACCAGCTTCTTTCGGATTACGTGAAGCGAAATTTGTAAAGAAATCTATTGAAAGATAACTTATACCTTTTTCAACAATTTGAAACAGTAACAAAAACAAAATTACGATTGAAAATAAAGTTGCTATATAAAATAACAATTTGTAAATTCGATCTTTTAAAAAGCGTGATGCCATGTTTTTTTGTATTTTTTTATGATTCAACATTCGCATATTATGTCATCCTCCTAAAACGGCGCATAATAGACTGCGAAATGATGTTCATAATAAAGGTAAACAAAAATAACGTTGCACCTACAGCATACATGCTGTAATACGTAATCGTTCCATGCGGAGCATCACCTAAACTTACTTGCACAATATAGGCTGTTAACGTTTGAATTGAATGTGTCGGATCAAGCGATACATTTGGTGTGGATCCTGCTGCAATTACAACAATCATCGTTTCACCAATTGCACGAGAAGCCGCTAATATAATCGCTGCCATAATCCCTGTAAAAGCGGACGGAAACACCACTTGTTTTACCATTTCAAACCGCGTCGCTCCGAGTGCTAATGAAGCTTCTTTCGTCCCTTTCGCCACAGCTCTCATCGCGTCTTCAGATAGAGATGCAACTGTAGGCATCATCATAAATCCGATAACGATTCCTGGACTAATCGCATTAAAAAACTGCAAATCTGGTATAATCCTTTGTAAAAGCGGCGTAACAATTGTTAATGCAAAAAAACCATATACAATTGTCGGGATACCTGCTAATAGCTCTAACATCGGCTTTAATATTTTCCGTGCACTATTTGAAGCATATTCGCTTAAAAATACGGCACACGCTAAACCGATAGGAATTGCTACAAACATAGCGATTGCTGTTACAAGGAACGTTCCACATATGAGTGGTAATATACCGAATTTAGGGTCTTCAAAAAATGGTAACCATTCTTTCTCCGTCAAAAAGGAGTATAATGATATTTTTTGAAAAAACATGATTGTTTCATTAGAGAGCGTAAAAACAATTCCAAGTGTCGTCACAATAGAAACGCTAGCAATTATTTTTAGTAATAAAGGCACTATTCGATTGATTCGCTGCGTTTTTTTTCTTTGTTTTGTATTTCTTTCAATCAAATGTTGTACAGAAAATGTAATTTGACTTTTGTCATTATGAGCCAAAGATGAAAACCCCTTTCCACCCTGACATTACCTTTTTATTTCTGTTAACATACGCAGCTGTTCATTGTATTTTTCTTTTCGTAATTTTACATACCCGACCTCTTCAGCGAGGTTACCGACATGCTGAATCATAAACTCAACATAGTTTGCTACATTCATTTTATTTCGGATAGATGCATTATTCACATAAGCAAGTAGCGGCCTAGATAACGGCTTATACTTACCTGATTGAATGGTCTCTTTCGTCGGAAATACACCATTTACTTTTATTGCTTTCACCTTATCTCGATTAGCCATATAATAAGCATATCCTACAAAAGCAATGGCATGTTTATCATTCATTACCCCTTGCATAATAACTTGATCATCTTCAGACAAAGAGACTTTTTTTACAATGCGATGATTTTGTAAGATGACATTTTGAAAATAATCATACGTACCAGAGTCTACGCCTGGTGCATAAAACTTCACTTGTTCACGTGGCCATGTTGAATGAATTTGTGACCATCGCTTCTCTCTTCCATCTTCACTCCAAAGTAGTCGTAACTCGTCTACTGACATATCGTCTACCCATGTATTATGGCGATTCACAACAATCGTAAGACCGTCGTTAGCAACCTCAAAAGGTGTGAACTGAATAGAGTTTTTCTTCATTTCATTTTTCTCGACTTGTTTCATTACTCTCGAAGCATTATTTATATCTACTTCTCCTTTACTGAAACGATTAAATCCTCCCCCAGTTCCAGAAATACTGATGGAAATTTTCACGTCTGGATGCACCTTTGTATATTCCTCCGCTACTGCTTCTATAATAGGAAAAACCGTTGAGGATCCATCAACTCTCACTTCTCCCGTATCATTTAAAGCAAATGCAGTAGACATTTCAAAACAGAGGAACCATATTGATAATACGAAAATCTTAATCGGTGTATGCATCCATTTCACGTGTTCTTCCTCCTAGAAGTAACCGGAAATAACAGGATTACAGATATAAGAATACTGCTAAACTATTAATTCGGTTTTAATTGTTTGTAAAAGTTTTGTAAAGTTCCACAAAAATCAACATACGATACAATTTTAATTCAGTAGTAGCTATTCATTTCCTCTGATGATTTCCCTATAAAATATTTATCCCCTATCCCACCATATACAAGTATCATTTATAGGGCCGCGTTTTTTAAATGTTGTATACTTGTCCACATTTATTACACGATATGCATAAACCATAAAAAAAAGCACACTATCTTTTCATATAGTGTGCTTTTTTACAACTTTTTTATTCATCATCTTGATCTTTGTTTTTATTGTCTTTATCATCTTTTGGAGCTTCACCATTTACTTCTTTGTTTTTCAAATCAAAGTAAGCGTCCATAATTTCACGACCAATATATCCATTAATACCAGTCTTATCATCATGTACCCATGGAACGACAACAGAGAATGCTACTTCTGGATCTTCAAGTGGCGCATAACCTACTAATGTTAAGTTATATGTTTCCACACGTTCACCTTTTGCATTTCTACCAATCTCTTTATCTCCGCCATACACAGTTTGAGCTGTACCAGTTTTCCCAGCAGCTTTATATTTTGCACCTGTAAAGTACTTTGTAGCTGTACCACCTGAATCATTATACACTTGTCTAAATCCTTCTTGAACACGTTTAATTTGCGATTCCGGCATATCAATACGATTTAATACTTTCGGTTCCATAGATTGAACAACTTTCCCAACTTCATCTGGTTTCACTGCCGGTTGACGAATTTCTTTTACAACTTGTGGTTGCATACGATATCCACCATTGGCAATCGTCGAAATATATTGCGCTAATTGAAGCGGTGTATACGTATCATACTGTCCAATTGATAAATCTAGTAAGAAACCTGGTTGACTACTCTTACCCATCTGACCAGCAGATTCATTCGGTAAATCAATTCCTGTTTTTACACCAAGTCCAAACTGTCCGAAATAATAACGCATCGTATCAAATGCTTTTTGAGGTATATCTAACGTACCACCTCTCACATATGGAACACCGGCGATATTCATCGCTGTTTTAAACATATAAACGTTAGAAGACATTTTTAAAGCTGTAAGGTCATTAATGTATCCCATCGTTTTCCAAGACGACTTCGTAGGTGTACCTTTTAATTTAATTGGTTCATCCAATTGTACTGCCCCTGGTTGAATCGCACCAGTTTGATATCCAGTAAGTACTGTTGCACCTTTTACAGTTGACCCCATCGGATAAGAACTTGTCATGGTACCTAATGCAAAGTCATTTACTTTCGTTTGACCATCTTCGTTAACTAATTGTTTCCCCGCCATAGATAAAACTTCACCATTTTTTGGGTTCATCATTACAACAAATGCGCGATCTAAAAGAGGTTCACTTCCTTTAAACCTCATTAAATTCTTCGCAAGAATATCTTCCACGCGCTTTTGTAATTCCATATCAATTGTTAAGTTCAGGTCATTACCACTTTGTCCTTTTGATACATTAATCGTTTCTAAAATATTACCGTTTTTATCTGTAACATTTCTAACTTCTGCTTTCGTACCATGCAGGCTATCTTCATACTGTTGTTCAAGATAACTTTTTCCTACTCGGTCATTTCGATTGTAATCACGAACAAGATAGTAATCTAGTCTTTCTCTCGGTAAGCCTTCATCAGATGTCGACACCCCACCAAGTACACTTCGGAATAAATCATCGTACGTATATTTTCGCTCCCAATCAACATTCGTATCTACACCTGGTAATGCTGCTAGGTTTTCACTAATAATCGAATATTCCTTTTCTGTAGCATCCTTTTTAATAACTTGAGGTGTCATTGCATATCCGCCGTCCATCTTACTCTTAATCGCTAGTATTTCTAGATCTTTGGCGGATAATTGATTAATCTCTTCTTCTGTTACACGACTTCGCTGACGCTCGTCTAATTCTTTATCATCAATTTTTTTATCTTTAAACTCTTGACGATCTTTATTCGTAATTTTTTCTTTAGCTTCCTCTTTATGCATAGCAAGCCAATAATCTTTTTTATCGCGATCTGTTAATTTATCTGTCGGTACTTCAATCAAATCTGCTAGCTTTTTCGCTGTTTCTAAGCGATCCTCTGCAGTTGATCCCTTCATTTTTGTAAATGTAATAGTACGAATGGCTGCATTATCTACTACAGGTCGCCCATAACGGTCAAATATTTTCCCACGCGGTACAGGATTACTTATCGTTGAGTTTTCTTTCTTCTCCACTTCATTCTTATATTCTTCACCGCGAACAATTTGTACATATCCGAGCCTTACAATAACCGCGGAGAACATTAAAAACACGCAGAAAAACAACACGTTTAATCGAAAAGGAACGTGGGTCTTTTTCTTATTTTGCTTCTGCTTCTTGCTCATACAAACCCCCTCTACCAACAGCTATGTAATGTGAAAGGGACACCCTCATACAGGTGTCCTCACTGCTGTCTTACATCTTTTTCTATTCTAGCATAAAACAAACGAGAAGTTAACCTTCTGGTTCAGTTTGGTTTTGCGCGTTCTCTTGCGTTACAACACTTGTTTTACTCGCATTTCCCTCATCATATTTGACATTTTTAACTGCAAAATAAATAAGAAAATGTCCAGCACCTAAAATACATAATAAGTAAGGTAAACTTTTTTCAGGTGGAAAGAATAGTACAGCACATAAAAAACTTAAAATGGAACAGATTCTTCCGGCGTTTAACCATAACTCCCGAACAACGACATATTCCACACGCCATTCTCTCGCATTTTTCGCTCTACCAATTACGTCATATGTCATTGATCCGTACGGAACAAGTAAAATAGGATATGCAATCGCAATACATGCCGCATAAATAAGTAATTTCGTGTATGTAACATTGAAAATAACTAAAAAGACGACAGCATATAAAATAATGCCCCCAAGTAAAATTGCTTTTTTTCGCCACTCCTTCTTTAACATACGAGCAACTAAGTAATAACATACAAAGGATACAGCAGAGTTCACTAAACTGTATTTCCCTAATGCGAACTCACTATTAGTTGCTAAATAAACATATACTGAAATGACAAAAATAAACGTTCCTTCTCTCAATCCTTGGAAAAAATGAGCTCGTGTAATCTTTCCCCAATTTTTATCAATCCGTCGTTCTTTCAATACTTGCACGATTTCATAACGCCCTTCACATTCTCTTTTAGATAAAAAGAAGCTTAAGACGACAGCAATTGCAAATAGAACTAATGAAAGAAAGAATATAACAGTATAACCACTCCATTTCTCCATACGTGAAATTGTGTATCCTGCTGCTACTGGTCCGATCATTCCAGAGAAGGATGTAAGAAGTCCAAGAAACCCATTAAAGAAATCTCTTGTTTCTGGTTCTGTAATTTCAAATGTCAATAAGTTAAAAGCCAACCAGTAAAAACCGTATCCTACTCCTAAAAGAGCCCCCATTAATAAAATATACTGAGAAGCACTTTTCCCTGCTACTAAGACAACGATAAAAAAAATTGCGAGCGTTCCTACCCCTATTCGTAATAAAATCGAGCGATCGATACGTTTCGCTAATTTCCCCCCTACAAGAAATGTGAGAGGCTGTAATACCACGCTGGCTAAATTATACAAGCCAAGATTCACATAATTTTGTGTTTGTTTCCATAAATAAATATTTACAAACGTATTCGATAAAGAAATTGCGAGCGTGTATAAACCTCCTATAAGGAGCAATAACACTAAATCCCGATTCACTTCAACGTCACCAATTATATGTTTCCATTTCATACACAACTCTCCTTTACTTCATGTTCTAGTCTTCCAAAGACAAGCCCAATTATGTAAAAGGAAAGCATAGAAAAAAGCTAGGGGCTCTCCCCTAGCTTTTTCTATATTTGTTACAATTATTTTGCTTCTTGGTAACGTTTTTCAGCAGCGTTCCAATCTACAACGTTCCAGAATGCACCGATGTAGTCTGGACGACGGTTTTGGTAGTTTAAGTAGTAAGCATGCTCCCAAACATCTAAACCGATAACTGGCGTTTTACCTTCAGTTAAAGGAGAATCTTGGTTTGGAGTGCTTGTTACTTCTAACTCACCATTGTTTACTACTAACCAAGCCCAACCAGAACCGAAGCGAGTTGCGCCAGCTTTTGCGAATTCTTCTTTGAATGCATCGAAGCTACCGAATTTTGCTTCAATTGCAGTTGCAAGTTCACCTACAGGTTGTCCTCCGCCGTTTGGAGATAGGATTGTCCAGAAGAATGTATGGTTAGCATGTCCGCCACCATTGTTACGTACTGCTGTACGGATTGCTTCTGGTACTTCGTTTAAGTTTGCAACTAATTCTTCTACGCTTTTGTCAGCTAATTCTGCATGACCTTCTAAAGCAGCGTTTAAGTTTGTAATGTACGTGTTGTGATGTTTTGTATGATGGATGTTCATTGTTTCTTTGTCAAAGTGAGGCTCTAAAGCATCATACGCATAAGGTAAATTTGGTAATTCGTGTTTTGCCATTGTTATATTCCTCCCAGTTTATGTATTGCCACTTAAGTGACATACAACTTCATTCTACCCTAATTGCCATAGGGTGCAAACAAATAAATCACATTGTCTTGCTATCATTAAAGTAGCAAAATTCCCACTTCTTTTCAATTAAAATGCTCATATATTCCGTAAAAAAAGCTTCCTTCTACAAGGAAGCTTCCTGCTAACATAATAAACATGTGAAATGGATATGGACCCTGTAGGACTCGAACCTACGACCGGACGGTTATGAGCCGTCTGCTCTAACCAGCTGAGCTAAGGGTCCACAATTATGTATGTAACAACATATCAAATAAAGGAATTCCTATCGGATATGCTCTTTAAGAAATGTAAGATAAATTTACCATATAGAAAAGAAAAGTGTCAATTGTATTTTTCTTATTTAAAAGAAGAAAGTTAATAAAAGAAATTTAGTTATCTCCACTATATGTAAATATAATATATCTTGAGATTCTCTAGATTACTACGTTACAATGATTTTATACATACATAAAGGAAGTGAATCTATGTCCATATTTACCCAATTCGTAAAAAGCATATACTCGCCTAAAGATATGGCGCTATTCCGTTTTCAAAAAATCGGTAAAACCATTTTGTATATTATGCTACTTTGCTTAATTACTACTATTCCAAGAACTTTTTTGTACGGTAGTTTTATCCAAGATGGTGTAAGCATGGTAAATCAAGTCATCGATAAAGATTTACCTGATTTTAAAATTGAAAATGGCGAACTAAAAGCCGATATTGATCAACCTATTGAAAAAGAAGAAGGAAATGCACTTTTCGTATTTGATCCAAATTCAACAGACCTAGAAAAATATCAAAATAAAACAGGTTTATTTGTTTTAAAAGATAAAGTAGTCTCTATGGGAAATGGTCAAATACAAACGTATTCTTATAACGATTTGTTAGGTGCATCTCTTGAGAAAAAAGATCTACAAGAATTTATTTCTTTATTCGATAATATTTATCCAATTTTATTATTTGTTATTGGATTCTTAGTGTACCTATTCCAATTATTCATCACTTTTGTAGGTGTGACTTTACTTGCGTTCATCGGTTCTGCTATGAGCGGTCAACGTAAACTATCCTATAAACAAGTTTGGACACTAACTGCATACAGCTACACAATCCCAACAATCTTCTTTATGATTATGGATGCATGTAAGATTGTCGTACCTGGATCAACATTCATCTATATCGCAGTTATTTTAATTGTTCTGTACTTAACGATTAAAGAAGTTCCAAAACCGAAAGAAAAATAAGAACGAAAAAAAAATGCCTAAATAGGCATTTTTTTTTTGGACAAGCATATATTCCTAGCAAAGGAGTGAAGAATATGAAGAGATTAGGTATATTCCTATTCGTGCTTGTTCTCGGTTATATATTTTATTACGATATAAAAATCGGTACTTTACCGATGTTAAGTTCATATAAAAAAACAACTGCTGCTCAAACGATTAAAAAAGAAAACACAGACAGTCAACAAAATAAAGAGAACAAAACAGAAAAAGAAACGGATGTATCTTATAAAACAATTGAAGTAAAAACTGGTGAGACAGTTCTTTCTATTACAGAACAAATTAACAAGAAAAAAATTCCTTCCATAGAAAAAGTCATTGACGACTTTAAACAATTAAACAAAAGTACATCTGCTACAAAAATACAAATTGGAAAGTCTTATAAATTCCCCTTATATCAATAAGCTATCACTTAATCCTTGTCAATTACATAAAGGCGCTGATACAATAGTAAAAGTGAAACCGAGTACTTCGGTTTCTATAGCCCTATATCACGTATACTATCATTGATATGAGGGACTAAATAAGAAACTTCTTTTATAAGGAGAGCGATCTATTCGTGAATGAAATGACTCATCGTACAAAAACACGTCCAGTTAAAGTCGGTAATTTAACAATCGGCGGTAATAATGAATTAATTATACAAAGTATGACAACAACAAAAACACATGATGTTGAAGCAACAGTTGCTGAAATTAAGCGTTTAGAAGAAGCCGGCTGTCAAGTCGTCCGCGTTGCCGTTCCAGATGAACGCGCAGCAGATGCTATTGCTGATATAAAAAAACAAATCAACATTCCACTTGTTGCTGATATTCATTTTGATTATCGCCTTGCTTTAAAAGCAATTGAAGGCGGCATTGATAAAGTACGTATCAATCCAGGTAACATTGGTCGTCGCCATAAAGTAGAAGCTGTTGTAAATGCAGCAAAAGAGCGCGGTATTCCAATCCGTATTGGTGTAAACGCTGGTTCATTAGAGCGTCATATTTTAGAAAAGTACGGGTACCCAACTGCAGATGGTATGGTTGAGAGCGCGCTACATCATATTAAAATTTTAGAGGACCTAGATTTCCACGATATTATCGTATCTATGAAAGCCTCTGATGTTAACTTAGCAATTGAAGCATACGAGAAAGCTGCTCGTGCTTTTGATTATCCATTACATTTAGGTATTACAGAATCTGGAACATTGTTTGCCGGAACTGTAAAAAGTGCTGCTGGTCTTGGAGCAATCTTAAATAAAGGCATCGGAAATACACTACGTATTTCATTAAGTGCTGATCCAGTTGAAGAAGTAAAAGTTGCTCGTGAACTATTAAAATCATTCGGTCTTGCGTCTAACGCAGCAACACTTATCTCTTGTCCAACTTGTGGTCGTATTGAAATTGATTTAATTAGCATCGCTAACGAAGTGGAAGAATACATCTCTACACTTCAAGTACCAATTAAAGTTGCAGTACTTGGTTGCGCTGTAAATGGCCCTGGTGAAGCTCGTGAAGCTGATATCGGTATTGCCGGTGCACGTGGAGAGGGATTATTATTCCGTAAAGGGCAAGTCGTTCGTAAAGTACCAGAAGAAACAATGGTAGAAGAACTGAAAAAAGAAATCGACGTAATTGCTGCTGAAATGGCTGCTGAACGAGAAAAAGAAAAAGAGACACAAGAACAATAAAAAGAAGGTTGCCACAACATTTGTGAGCAACCTTCTTTTCTACGTAAAAAAGCTCGTCAGTTATATAACCGACGAGCTTTTACTTTGCACATTTTGGACAACGACCATATATTTCAAACTTATGCCCAGTTACTTCATAACCGGTAAAATCTTTATTCATAAAATCCATTGGACAGGAAGTAATCTCTTTCGTTCCCCCACAATCCAAACAAATAAAATGATGATGATGTTCCATAATAGAACAAGTAAAACGAAAATGTTTTTCACCATTTAATTCCGTTTGTTCTAAAACACCAATCTCAGCAAAAACTGTTAAGTTACGATAAATCGTATCAAAACTAAGCCCTGGATAATCGTCCTTCATATGCTCTAAAACGTCTTTCGCAGTTAAATAACGATTATGTGCTGCAAATAATCTGAGCATCTCTTCTCTTTTTCCAGTATGTTTGTATCCTTTTTCTTTCATTAGGCGTAAAGCTTCTGTTAGATTCATACCTATCCCTACTTTATGCAGTTTTTTTCTTCTTCCATAAAATCGCACCGATTAAAATAAGAACTGCTATCATAACAATTGTACCACCTGGCGCTAAATCAAGTTGATACGAAGCAAACATTCCACCAATTACTGCAATTTCACCAAATAAAATGGAAAAGAAAATTGTTTGTTTAAATCCTTTAGCAATACGAATACTTGCTGCAACTGGTAACGTCATTAATGATGATACAAGAAGAACCCCCACTACACGCATTGATACTGCAATGACAAGAGCAACTAATATAATGAAAATAAAGTGAATCCATTTCGCTCTTAAACCAGTTGATACTGCGTATTCC
>NZ_JBEUTW010000250.1:0-4533 GCF_040492675.1 Bacillus sp. AP50 | reverse complement strand
TTAATAAGCTCATTTAAAAACTTTAAGCTAGTAGGCTGTTTTGTCGTTCCTAAAAATGATAGAAAGCTATTTACTAGTTGTACTTGGGTCATTTTCTTATCCTTTCTATATAGAAATTGTTATTGGTATTATTATAGAATATATGTCAGAAAATACAGTTATTCATTAATGGAGTGGGAGAGAATTATATGTCGATGTCGCTATATTATAAAAAAATCCGGGAGCAATTAGGACATAAACTAATATTTATGCCAAGTGTAGCTGCAGTTATTAAAAACGAGCAGGGAGAACTCTTATTTCAATATCCTGGCGGAGAATATTGGAGTTTGCCGGCTGGAGCAATTGAGCCTGGAGAAACTCCAGAAGAAGCGGTAGTTCGTGAAGTGTGGGAAGAAACGGGTTTGAAAGTGCAAGTAAAAAAACAAAAAGGGGTATTTGGAGGGGAAAGGTTCCGTCATATATATCCGAATGGCGATCAAGTAGAATATATTGTTGTTGTGTTTGAATGTGAAATTACTAGTGGAAAACTGAAATCGATAGATGGTGAATCTTTAAAACTACAATATTTCTCATTTTCTGAAAAGCCTCCTTTAGCACTACCATACCCGGATAATATATTTTTATAGATGTAAAATAGCACACCTTATTTATTGAAGGTGTGCTATTTATATAACCCGGTCGTATACATCTCCGTTAACGTATACACAATTTCCTCTAAGTTAATCTTTTTGTCATTTTGCATAATAGTCCAAAGAAACGATTCATTCATCGCGAACCAACCGCGTGCTACAATCTCTTTATTTAAATTAGGTTGTGCTAATCCACTTTCTTGAGAGTAAGTAATATCCTGTTTAATGCTTGTTATAAAACGTTCCCGAATCTCATCCCATTTTTGCCGTATTTCTCTTGATAATCCTATCGCTTCCTCTACAACTTGCAAAATAGCGCGTTCTTCATCTGCTAATTGCAGGAATGCTCTAACTTGATTTTGGATCATTATACGTGCTTCCTCTTTTGTTTGTGGAGAAAAAGAGCGTTCAGCGATATTATAAAAACGATTCATAACATCTTCCATTAAACTAATTAGGAGATCATCTTTGTTTTTGAAGTATACATATGCTGTACCATATCCGGTTTCTGCATGTTTAATAATTTGTGTAATTGTCGTTTTTTGAAATCCGTTACGTATAAAAATAGTGTAACCAGAGTGTAATAGTTTCTTCTTCGTTTCTAAGGAGCGGTGTTTTCTTGATGAAAGGGTACTGTTTTTCAAAGAATCACCTCTTTATACTGAAATATCTGAAAATATAATTGTATTGTAAAAGAAGTTCATATATAAAGTCAACTGACATAATATCATTGACGTTGTATCAATTAAGGTGATATATTTCAATTAGTTAGAATAAAAAGAAAATTAAGAGAAGGTGACACCATGTATAAAGAACCATTTCAACCAACTTATGAGTATGCGCTTGAATGTGATAAACATGATGAACTGAAAGATTTTCAAACTGAATTCTATAAAAAAGAAGGTACTATATATTTAGATGGAAACTCATTAGGGCTACTTTCAAAAAGAGCAGAGAAATCATTACTTACGTTGCTAGATTCGTGGAAAGAGTATGGTATTGACGGCTGGACAGAAGGTGAGCATCCGTGGTTTTTCCTTTCAGAGAAATTAGGTAAACTTACAGCCCCTCTTATTGGAGCTTTACCGGAAGAAACTATTGTAACCGGTTCCACAACTGCGAATATACACCAAGTTATTGCGACGTTTTATGAGCCGAAAGGAATACGTACAAAAATACTTGCGGATGAATTGACTTTCCCATCAGATATTTATGCACTTCAAAGTCAAATTCGTTTAAAAGGATTAGATCCAGAGGAGCATTTAGTAAGAGTGAAAAGCCGAGATGGTAGAACACTTTCTGAGGAAGATATTATCCATGCGATGGAAGATGATATCGCTTTAATTTTATTACCTTCTGTTTTATATAGAAGTGGTCAAATTCTTGATATGAAAAGTTTAACAACGGAAGCTCATAAACGCGGCATTCACATTGGATTTGATTTATGCCATTCAATAGGATCTATTCCGCATCATTTCAAAGATTGGGATGTCGATTTTGCTGTTTGGTGCAATTATAAATATTTAAATGCAGGACCGGGTAGTGTTGCAGGCCTTTATGTAAATAGTAAACATTTTAATAGACTGCCAGGATTGTCTGGATGGTTTAGTTCTAGAAAAGATAAACAGTTTGATATGGAGCATACATTAACAGCTGCCGATCATGCAGGTGCTTATCAAATTGGTACACCGCACGTATTAAGTACAGCACCTTTAATTGGTTCTCTTGAAATGTTTAAAGATGCTGGTATTGAACGTTTACGCGAAAAATCTTTACATATTACAAGATATATGCTGAATTTAATTGATCACGAATTAAAAGATTTCGGATTTACAATTGGAAATCCATTAGAGGATGAAAAACGTGGCGGGCACATATATTTAGAACATGCAGAAGCAGCACGTATTTGTAAAGCGCTAAAAGCAAATGGAGTTATCCCTGATTTCCGAGCACCTAATGGAGTAAGACTGGCGCCGGTCGCTTTATATAACACATATGAAGAAGTGTGGAAATCTGTACAAATATTAAAGAAAATTATGAAAGAAGAAGAGTATAAACAGTTTGAAAATAAGCGAGAGGTTGTGGCATAAGCATGAAAACATCAGAGTGGATTGATATTTCACAACCGCTAAATAATGATATTGCAACGTGGCCAGGAGACACACCGTTCTCATATGAAGTTTCATGGTCAAAAGAAGAAAGTGGCTCGGTAAATGTTGGAAAGTTAACGATGAGTATTCATACAGGCACTCATATTGATGCACCATTTCATTTTGATAATGATGGAAAGAAAGTATTGGATTTAGATGTTCAAGTTTATGTTGGCCCAGCACGGATTATTGACGTTTCTAATCTTGAAAGCATCGGGAAAAAGGAATTAGAAAGCTTTCATTTAGAAGGTGTAGAACGATTATTATTACGTACATCTTCACATGGAAAAGCTGAAGAATTTCCAGATGTGATCCCTCATTTACGTGCAGACATAGCACCTTTTCTTTCGGAGAAAGGTATTCGTTTAATCGGAGTAGATGTCCCATCAGTTGATCCGCTAGATGATAAAGAATTAGCAGCGCATCATCAATTATTTAAACATGGAATTCATATTTTAGAAAATGTCGTACTAGATCATGTAGCAGACGGTGATTATGAATTGATTGCATTACCACTTGCATTAACTGATGCGGATGGAAGTCCAGTTCGAGCCGTTATTAGACCAATATAAGTAGAATCATATAAAAGGGGCGTTTGGCTAATATGAAAGAAAATGAAAAAGTAATTATGGAAAAAGGGATTCATACGGATTTTAAAGAGAATATGACGTATGGGGAATATTTACAATTAGATAGTTTACTATCTTCTCAAAAAAGATTATCAGACCATCATGATGAAATGTTATTTATCGTTATTCACCAAGCAAGTGAGCTTTGGATGAAGCTCATTTTACATGAGCTAAATGCGGCGATTGAATCTATTAAACAAGATAAATTACAACCAGCTTTTAAAATGTTAGCACGTGTATCAAAAATTCAGTCTCAAATTATTCAATCTTGGGATATTCTTGCGACATTAACACCATCAGAATATATTGAGTTTCGTGATTCACTCGGTCAAGCTTCAGGTTTTCAATCGTATCAATATCGTATGATTGAGTATGCACTTGGCTATAAAACGCCACATGCATTAAAAATTTATGAAAAGGATCCAGAATTACATGCACGACTTCATAAAGCGCTACATGCACCAAGTCTATATGATGTCGCGATTCAAGCATTAGTAAAAGAAGGATTCCCTATTCATAAAGATGTGTTAAACCGTGATATTACGCAGCCTTATGAAGAAGATGCAACAGTAGAAGCAGCATGGTTAGAAGTGTATGCGGATGTGAAAAAATATTGGAATTTATATCAGCTTGCTGAAAAATTGATTGATATTGAAGACTGGCTACAACAATGGCGTTTCCGTCATATGAAAACAGTAGAAAGAATTATTGGACATAAAATGGGTACAGGTGGATCCTCCGGTGTTTCTTATTTAAAGCGAGTACTTGATCAACAATTCTTCCCAGAGCTTTGGAATGTTCGTACGAAATTATAAAAATAAACCTGTCAGTTCATTATGGCTGACAGGTTTATTTTTATTTGAGCACAATTATGTTTAAAATGAAGGAACAAGATATAATAAATGGATTAACTATTTAAATGGAGGTAAAGTTTTTGGATTTCAAGCAACTAGAAAATAAATTCGAAAAGAAAAAAGTGAATACATTTCTTGTTTATCAAAAAGGACAATTAACAACTGAGTATTATAAAACACCCGAATGTGCAAATAACTTATATAAAATAAATTCGATTACAAAAAGTATCGTATCTTTATTAATTGGTATTGCAGTTGATAAGGGCTATAT